>JAYVFS010000267.1:0-8512 GCA_043772905.1 Saprospiraceae bacterium
GATAAGGCGACTTTATCATGTTCAAAACCGTTGTCTTCACGATATTTGATGGCGCGGTCGGTGTAAAGCGAAGCAAAACAACGGTGCACAGCATCCAAAAGGGCTGCCTCGCCTTCGATATTCAAATAAGATTCATGTTGACCTGCAAAACTCGCCGTTGGTAAATCCTCGGCAGTTGCACTGCTGCGGACAGCGACGGGAAAATAGTTGTCTTTGCACAACGTCTTATAATTTTCAATAATGGCTTTTGATAAATCATCAGGTATTTCCGCATTCAGGATGAGCGTTCGTGCTTGTTTGCCAATGTCTTTGAGGTTGTCATAAGTCTTTCTGTCAAGCTTTTTGAGCAAATTACTGAGGGGGTCGGTCACTTGGTTTATGCTTAAAAAATAGCGAAACGCCTCAGCTGTTGTTGCAAATCCATCAGGCACAGGTACGCCTTTATGTGCTAATTTGTTAAACATTTCACCTAAAGAGGCATTTTTGCCACCGACTAAAGGCACGTCTTCAATGCCGATGCTACTGAATGGTCTGATCAGTTTGTTCATTTCTTTTTGATGTATTAGTTATTTAAAATATCACCAAATTTCAGAAAAGAAAGGGACAAAAACGCTGACACCCGTTAAGTTAAGCAGTGACTTTTATCAATTGACATACAGCCTATCTCATTTAGGGTTAAGGCTTTTCCATTTTTCGATTACAAACAATAAAGTTTAAAATATCTCAACAATGAACACTTTCTGATGCGGATGCCATACTTTTGGCAAAATTTAGAACAACTTAGTAATTGGAAAATAATAACATGAAAAATAAAATCTGGACAGAATTAGAAGAAATCGAACTCGACCACTTTTACAGACAACAACTCACGTTTAACGAGTTAGCCAAAAAATTCTCTTGTAGTGTTGCTGAGATTAAGCGGAAGTTGAAGGAGACGGAGGATTTGGAGTAAAAAGCAATGGGCAAAGATATGTACCCAGCATAAAAGCCCTGTTGCTCCACAAAATCATCACCCCCATACTGCCCACGCTCTTCGGGGGTGAGTTCCGCGACTTCGTACTGCATAACGTCGTGGATGCTTTTGTACAAAGTGGTGTAATTATCTTTATGAATATAAGTTTTGGTAATATCCAAATTAGTCAATTCGAAAAATCCGTGCAATTCGTAGCTCTATTGCCACTTAGCCAACCATTTTGGGTATGTTTTATTCACCAAATTGGCTGGCCAAACACCATAAAAACCATAGCCTGTCCGTCGTTCGTTTTCAATCTCTGCCAAAGTTGCTTTTTTGATGCCATCCCGGCCACAGAAATACGGCTTATGCGTATCGAGGTCATAAAAACGCGCCCAAACAGGTGCCGCATTAGGGTTAGGTCGAACAACCACATCTTTCCCTTTCGGTTGCGAAGTATCTACAATATGATCAACGACAATGCCTGTGATTTTTATAGAATCCAAAAACGCCACAGCACTCGTTATTGCTTTTTTTACTGAGGGGGTCGGTTTGTCAAGACTCATCAAAAATTCAACGATTGCAACACTCTCATTGCCACTGAAAGACGGCAGTTCGTAAGCCCGAGCTTTGGCAGGTTTTAAGGTTCTAAAATCGTGTTGCGCACACCAAATCGTTAACCGACCACGACTGACAATTTGCGTTTTTAAGATAATGTCCACGCCCAAATCAACAGCACGTTTGGCATCTTTTCGATACTTTTCACCCACAATTTCAAAAGGAGCTTTACTTTCAGAAATCCATTTCAAGGTTTGAAGCACCTTGACCAGCGCATCGTCGTTGTAAGTAATATGCTTCCTATAACCCGATGTATCGGGATAAAACTGCGGAAAACCACCGTTTTTGTACTGCATTTTCAACAAATAAGCAATACCTCGCTCGGCAGCGTCCTTGTATTTTTCAATTTTCGTTTCATTATAAACTTTCGCCAGATGACGGATTTCTCTGGTTGTTGCATTGTTGTCAATCGTCGCATCGTTGCGCCCAATATCATCTTTTACGCTTGCCGTGAAAACAGCTGCCCATTCTTTGTCATAAGGAGGCGGTTGGGTTTTACCATCAATTGTCTTTGCCCAACCACCGCTATTGCGCTGCGCAATGAGCATATTGTCAGCAATCATTATATCCTCCACCTTTTGCGGCTTTTCCGCAACTGTTCTTTTTGCAACTTCTGTGATTTTAGCATTTGCCATTGTCGGTATTGGATATTCAGGTCTGATATATTTGGTGGGCATATTCCAATATGGTTGCAGCGTCCAATCCTTATCAATTTTTTCGGCTATGCTTTTATCCAAATTGTCTTTATGCCAAGCAAAATCGCCGCCTTCCCGATGACAATTATAGTAATTCACCCGCTTTCCCCAACGCAAAGTGGTGTCTTTTCGGACTTGATAAATGTCGTCATCTGCCATTTCTTTTGAAAATTGGCAATTGATGAGGTAAAACTGTGCATCACGATGAAAACGCCCGAGTTTATAACCCGCATCGCCCACAAATTTGCAATCTTTTAAAACCGTTTTTGCCGATTCCGTACCTGTGCCATCATGCCAAATCGCTGCATTCAGATTGTGGCAAATGAAATAACAGTTTTCAGCATACGCCCAACCACGTGGGCAATAGAAATCAACCGCCCCTTCCATCGTACAGTTTTGAAACCAAAAAGTACCATTGTCAACGTCCCAAGGACTGACCGTATCGCCACCCCAAGAGTGAAAATTGCAGTTTTTGACCGTCATACGTTGACAAGCAGGCATACAACGCATGGCAAATTGATGTCCATCACGACGTGTTATTTTGGCAACGCCTTGACACATAAATGTTGAATCGCCTTGTGCTGTAAAGCCAAAATCATTGACAATCATCAAATTTTCAAGCGTAATATCATTGGCACGCACATTCATCGTCGCTGCGCCCCAATCATCGGCAGGATGTTCGCAACGGAATATTTCGCGCGACAGCGCATAAATAATTTTGACCCCCTCAGTATCCGTCCATTGTCCACCCAATTTTGGCGCAACAGCTCCCCTCAGTATCAAGCCACTTTTTGCGATAAAAACCTTTTCCCTATAAACCCCTTTTTTGATATAAATAACCGTCGAATAAGCTGCCGCCGAGTCTTTAACGCTTTCGATAGCGGCTTGAATCGTTGTAAAATCACCACTGCCATCAGCCGCAACGGTAATGGTCGTTTTCTCTTTTTGGAAAGAAAAAAGACTTATAAGTAAAACAACTAAATAGTTCATTGTCAATAATTTATCTGTTTTTTATTCAAAATCTCTAATCACTTATGCGTGTCATTCCGTTACATCATCATCACTTTTGGGTAACTCTTTTATTTGTTTTTTCTCTTTCCCAAGAGTTAAAAAATTATCAGGCGAAATAACTTTAATATTTTCACTTTTTTCAAGATTACGCCTTGAATTGCCCGCAAAAGTGCCACCTTTTACAGCCGCTTCGTGGTTCTCATTAAAGCCTTTTGCCTCATCTCTAATAGCAATTTGCCGTGTTACTTCCTCACTTAAAGCCGTAAAAATCAATTCCAAAGGAGTCATGTGGTCACGCAGGTTTTGACGTTCCAAGCCTTTGATTTTTGAATGTTCCGAAGGGGTCATACCAAAAGTCGCTTTCGCAATTTCTGCTGTCAAAATGCTGTATTCTTGACCATCTTTCACGCCTCGATTTTTCCATTCTTCGGTCAAAGCCTTCCTTGTTTCGATGGTTTGAATACGCCTATTTATCCATTCATCAGAATAGCCTTTGGCACGGTAAATTTCAGCTTGCCGTTCGGTCAATATTTCTGGGTCTTCGGTTTCTTGAATTCGGTCTGCACCAACTTGCGACAACCACATTTTTAGAGGTTCAGCTTTTGGCGAAGGAACGGACATGACGATACGTAGCACCCCCTCAGTATTGGCGCAGTCTGTCGGGTAATTCCGCCCATGTAGCCGTGGTAAATTCAATCTTTGCCAAAATGGCAAAGATTCATTTTCTTTTAAAATTACCTTTTTGACTTTATTCCAATACGATGATGGTTGAGGGCTATCCGTTAATAATTCGACTACATCAATGATTGAAAAATACCATTGGTCCTCGTGCCAAATCTTACGTATTTCTTTTCCCTCAAATGGGATTAAAGTGTTCTCTTTTTCCATTTTTTGTTTTAATTTATATCAAAACACAAAGTAAAGAAAAATAAAAAATATCACAACAAGTTAAAAATCAATATTTTGCATTTTATTTTTTAAAATAAAAAATTTTAAATGTGCTTAATATTATTGCGAGGATGATTTTGAATCACCCCCGCAGTATATCCCTCTTTTACTTCGTTAACAACCACTTCACCATACCTTGCGTCGCTTTGAAGTTGTCAAAATCAGCGGGCAACTTGCGTCCATCGAGATATTCGTTGTAAATCCAAGGATCGCCAAGTACCAGAACACGCCCTTTGCCACATTTAGCAGTAGCAAATATGACATCGCCATTCGGTGAAGTATAAGCCGATTCCGCAGGTTTTTTGATGTCCAAAACCGACAACTCTTTCACATATATCTTTTTGGCATCGCCAAAAATCGGATCATTGCCGTTGAGCATAAACGTACCGTCGGGGTAATAGTCGTTTTTAACAAAATTGATATTTTTATCAGAGAAAGTAACGCCAAAAGTCGTTGCCAATTTGTTGAAATTTAGTATTTCACAGTTCGTTGTATCGTTGGCAAACAACACCAAAGTACCGCCTTTTTTGACCCATTTTTTCAACACTTTAACGCTCGCATCGTCCATAAAATGCGGGTTTTCCGTTTCCTTTTTCGTATCTGGGTCAACGATGATATAAACCGATACGCCTTTAAGGTTTGCCTTCGTCGGTGCGGTTTCGATAGCCACCGTTTTTGCACCCACTCTGTTGAAAATGCCACCCAAAGAAGAATAACCAGAATTCATGCGGTCTTCCCAAGTATAGTGAAAACGCTCCATTTGACCATCAAAACCCTTGCGGTATTCGTTGTTGAAATAGTAATCCAAAGCAACGGTTTTGCCCACACCCACAGGCGCAACTTTCGTCCGTTCTATCTCCAAACACAGGTTGATAAATGGACCAACGCCCTTCAAATCGTTTTGTCGAATCGGTTCACCAATATAATATTCGTAAGTGCCATCACGGTAAGGATTGCCGCCCAAACCACTCACAGACACCGTTTTTTCAAGGTTTACAGAACCATCAGCATTGTTTGTTACAAAATTTTTTAAAATACCTGCATAGCCTTTTTCAGCAGCCGCCATATATTTTGTCGGCAAAACACCCAAACGCACGCCTTTTGCTAAGGCAAACGACAGCATTGCCGTACCAGATGCTTCGGCATAATTGCCCTTGTCTCCTACCCTATTCATCACTTGCCACCAGCAGCCGTCCGCATCTTGCACCTTCACAATCGCTTCTGCTAAACGTCCTAAAATCGCTGTCAATTCGCCCCGACGTGGATGATTTTCAGGAACATAATCCAACACATCCACCAAAGCCACAGCATACCAACCCATCGCGCGATCCCAAAAATGTGGTGATTGACCCGTGCTTTTGTTCGCCCATTTTTGTTCTCTCGACTCGTCCCAACCGTGATACAATAAGCCTGTTTTGGCATCACGCCCGTTTTTTTCCATCCAAACAAACTGATTCACGATGTCATTCCAATTGTCTTCTTTGAACAATTTAGAATATTCGGCATAAAACGGTTCTGCCATATACAAACCATCGAGCCACATTTGATTCGGATAGATGTGCTTATGCCAAAAACCGCCTTCTTTTGTCCGTGGTTGCGTTTTGAGTTGACCCCTCAGTATATCCGCCGCTTTTTTGTATTTTTCCTTACCTGTTACACTATAAAGTGTCAAACATTGACGACCAGGTGTGACGAGGTCAATATTGTGTTCCTTACTCGAATACGTGCGAATTGAGCCGTCGTTATTGACATAAAAATCAATATTTTTTTGAATAAAATTAAAATATTGCCCATTTCCTGTCCGCAACCAGAGGTTTTCACAAGCATTCAGCACCACGCCCATTTCGTAATTCCACCGCGCCTGTTTGCCTTTGCTTTCTTTGACATAATGAATCGAGTCTTTATTCTCACGCATAATCGTTGCCATCATGCGCTCAGACATGGGCAGCTCTTGCGCTAAAAGGTTAAAAGCCATACTCAAAACAAGCACGGCAGACAGAAGTATTTTTTGTAATAATTTCATTTTTAAAATTTTATTTTGTTTCGACAATTTTAAGCATTATAAAAATGCGAACAAAGCTAATAAGTAGAAGGCGCGTTTTTTTAAAGAATAGCGAAAACGTTTCCGAAAGTTTATTTTCCTGTAAAATCATTTTTATACTGAGGGGTCGTCTTTTTTTGAAAAAAAGGCTTATTTTTGTCAAAAATCTCATACTAATATGACCGCTTTAGCTTTACAACCCGAATATATAAGGGATAAAACATACACCGTCGAAGAGTATTTTGAGTTAGAAAAACACTCTGAAATTCGACATGAATTCGTTAACGGAAAACTTATCGCTATGCCCGGAGAAAGTGTTATTGCTAATCGCATTGCAGACAATTGCGGTTTTAACTTGCGTTTACATTTGAATAAAAAAGGTTATGATACCATCCGTCACGATGTCAGAACCATGATTCGAAACGGCAAGCTCTATCGTTATCCCGATGTTTCAGTGGCAAAACGTTCTGAAATAACCCAAACACACGCTGTTACAAAGCCAGAAATGCTCATCGAAGTCACTTCTGAAAACTCCTCAACAACCGACCACGATGCAAAAGTTAAGGAATATACGGCTTTGCCTTCTCTCCAATATTACCTCATCGTTTCACAAGAAGAAATGCTTGTAGAGGTTTACAGCCGTGACAATTACGGTTGGCGTTTCGATATTTACGCCGAACCGACCGATGTTATTCCTTTGAATCACTTTGGCTGCTCGCTTTCGCTTGCCGATATTTATGAAAATGTTGCTTGGGCGGACAGTAAAAGTGATGCTTAATTTTGAAAAATACTGAGGGGTCAATATTTGACCCCATTCACCACCACTTTCTTACTATTCAACACCTTAATTTCAGGTTTTCCTTCTGTAACAAAATTGACATTTTTCACCTGAATACCATCTCCTGCTGTACAAAACATAGCATTTTTTGCTTGCAACATCGAATTTTCAATCACCACATTTTGCACATTCATTTCGGGCAAACCTTGAATGTAAACGCCATATTTTGCTCCCCGACACACGATATTTCTGATAAAAATATTGCGGAACTGAGGGGTCCCTTCGGTCACAGGCTTCATGTCGCCTTGAGGGTTTTTGAGGGCTTCTGCCGCTTCTTTGCCGTTGTAATACATATCGAACAATATCGCTTCGTTGGGTATATCGCTCATCACAATATCCGCACAATAAATATTTTCAACAATTCCGCCACGTCCACGTGTTGTTTTGAAGCGCAGACCAATATCAGAACCCATGAAAGTACAGTTTGACACAAAGATATTGCGCACACCGCCCGACATTTCAGAGCCAATTACAAAGCCACCATGTGCTTCATAAACCTTTGTATCCCGAATTATAACATTTTCAGTAGGAATACCCCGCTTGCGTCCCGACTCGTCTCGACCTGATTTTAAGGTAATACCATCGTCGCCTACTTGAAAAACACAGCCTTCAACAAGCACATTTCTGCACGATTCCAAGTCCAAAGCATCGCTGTTTTGGGCATAACTACCCGCTTTTACAGTCACATTTCTGATGGTCAAATGGTCGGTCATCAACGGGTGCATCGTCCAAGCTGGTGAATTTTGGAAAGTCACGCCTTCCAATAAAACACGTTTACAACGATTTAAAACAACCATATTTGGGCGCAAAAAGTCGCGAATCGTTTCATATTCTTCTTTAGACGACATCAAAGCACCTGGTTTGTACCACATCGTTCCTTTATACATCTTTTCAGATGGATACCACGTTTCCTTTTTTTCATCAAAAACACCGCCTTTCAAAGCCGTAATTTTTTTCCATTCCGCATCATTCACTTTACTGCGTTTGAGCATACGCCATACTTGTCCGTTAGCGTCGAAAATACCTTCACCCGTCACCCCTACATTTTCCACATCTGTTGCCGAAATCGGTGATTGACAACGCATCGTTTCGATGCCTTCAAAGGTTGCGACAACCAATGGATAAGCCGTTTTATCGTCAGTAAACAAAATAAATGCGCCTTTGTCAAGATGCAAATTGACATTGCTTTTCAAGACAATACCCGCCGTCAACCACAAGCCTGTTGGCACGACAACCACTCCCCCGCCCGCTTGATTTGCCATATCAATCGCTTGATTGATAGCCTGAGTATTGATTGTGATGCCATCAGGTTTTGCACCATAACGGACAATATTATAGGTGTCCCGACGAAAAGCTGTTCCCGCAATTTTAGGCAATTCAAAAGCATATTTCTCTTCAAAAGCCGATTT
>JAYVFS010000268.1:0-2972 GCA_043772905.1 Saprospiraceae bacterium
GGACAAGAAGTTGTGAATGGTTTGCGGCTTGAAGGGGGTTTGGAATACGCTCAAAGGGCACCCCTCAGCATCAATACGCAATACAGTTTTCGTAAAAAAGACGAGGAATACAACAGCAATGACCCTATTCAGCCTTTGAATTTTCCAAAAAACAATGCACTTTTTGGAAATGTAAAACTAAGTTGGACACCCGCCCAAAAGTATTTGACCTATCCGAATTATAAAGATATCGAAGACTCCAAATATCCAACTTTTTCATTGGCTTATCGAAAAGCCTTTAAAATGAACACTTTAAATGCTGTTGAATTTGACCAAATGAAATTTATCATTAAACAAGACCGTATCGGCATGGGTTTGTGGGGTTATACTGAATTACAAGGCGAATACGGTGGTTTTCTGAAAAAACAAGCATTGCAATTTGTTGATTTTCAGCATTTTAACGGCAACGAAACATGTTTCGGCAATCCAAAAGACTACATGACCAGTTTTATGAATTTGCCTTTTTATCGCTTTTCAACTGCTGGTAATTATGTGATGTTTCATGCGCAACACCATTTTGAAGGCTTCTTTTTAGACAAATTACCATTGATTCGTAAATTGGGTTTCAAGGAAGTTTTTCGCATTGCTTACTTAAACACGCCTGAATTGGGCAATTATACTGAAATCGGTTTTGGTATTGACAATGTTGGTTTTGGTTTATTCCGTTTCCTCCGTTTGGATTTAAGTTGGCAATTGAAAGGGCGGGAAATTACGTCAAATCCTATTTTTATGATTGGGTTTAAATTGTAATCATTTAACATTCAAAGTAATCTCTTTTTCTTTCAACAAAAAATCTCGATTTTCAGGCAAACGGCCACCACTTTCTAAGATAGCCGTATCGAGAACAACTTCAATTGGTGTGATACATGAAGGGTTTTTCTCTCGAAAAGGCACATTATAGTCCAAATTATAAGCAGAAATAATAGTCCAACGCGGGTTGTCTGAATTGTTGGCATCAGAACGGTGGAGTAGGTTTGGGTGGAAAAACAAGGCATCACCGGGCTGTAATTCTGTGTAAACCAGTTCACATTCCTTCAATGCATGCTCAACAAAAATCGGGTCGGCGCCTTGTTGTTCACCAATGAATACATGTTCAAAACGTTGCATTTTATGCGACCCCCTCAGTACTTGTAGGCAACCATTGGCTTTTACGGATTCTGTCAACGAAATCATGACCGAAATCATGGCTTCAGGATATAAAAAGCCATTTTTGTACCAATAGCCATAGTCTTGATGCCACTCCCAAGCACCGCCTGTACGAGGTGCTTTTTGCATTACTTTTGAATGAAAATGGCAAATTTCGCCCTTATCACCCAATAAAGACCGAATAGTAGATACCATTTTTTGTGAACGGGACATTAAGCCAAACGTATCGTCGCCAGGCGTAAACCAGAGCGTCAAACGTGTTTTTTTACCCGTTTGATCAATCAAGTCAAAACCTTTGTCTACAATACTATCGGTCATAGAAAGGTTGTGCAACAAAGTGGTTTCTTCTTGATTTAAAAATTCCGGTACGACAAGATAACCATCTTCAAAATAAGAAGCCTGTTGAGCTGCATTGAGTTGAATTGCCATGATGTTTTTTGTTTTATTGAAAATTATTAAAATGCTTAATTTTTATATTTCATCATAATAAAAATTGGCACGCCCAACATCAACAATATAAAACCCCAATAAACAACCTCTGCTCCTGAACCCACAATTGCCCATAATGAATAAGAAAAAGCTAAAAAAGCAATGCTCAATTTGAACATTCTTTCTTTTGCAATCTCTATTTTTTGTTTTTTCAAAATAAGGACAAAAGCTGCTGCAGAGAACAAATAGGGTATCAAAACGGTCAAAGTTGACAATAAAATCATGAATTTGAATTGTTCAGATAAAGATTTTGAAAAATTCATACTCATTAAAATAGAGATAAGTATGCTTGATAAAACCAAGCCTATGATGGGAATGCTCTTACTGTTTTCTCTGCCAAATACTGAGGGGAGCAATTTGTCCTTCGACATAGCCAAAGGTACTTGACCTTGCATTAAAATCCAACCGTTCAATGCGCCAAAAGTGGAGATAATTGCGCCTAAAGCGACCCACTGTCGTGCTGTTTCGCCCCACATTTTAGCTGCGGCATCAGCGAAAGGAGCCGCCGAATTTTGGAGCACTTCGGGCGAAATCAAACCCATGACGGCAATTGTTCCAAATATATAAACAAATGCGGCTATGGCAGTGCCGAATATGGTCGCACGAGGTATGTTTTTTTCTGGATTTTCAACATTGTCAGCTGGAATTGTAGCCGATTCCATGCCCAAATATGCCCAAAGCGTTAAAGTAGCTGTTGATGTTATGGCACTTAAATTCGTTTCAGTACTGCGATTAAAAGGCGTAAAATGCTGCCAATCTATATAAAAAATGCCAAAAAAGGCTATCAAAACAAGTGGGCATAATTTTAAAATCGAAGTGACAATTTGCACATTGCCCGCCGTTTTCACACCTCTTGAATTGACCCATGTGAGTAACCAAATAGCTCCTAAACCTGTCAAAACAGCGGCTAAATTGCTTGTTGCTAAAATAGGAAAAAAGACACTTAAATAACTGATAAATGCCACTGTTATAGCCGCATTGGCACACCATATTGACACCCAATAACCCCAAGCGACTAAGAAACCTGCGAACTCACCCAATCCCTCGCGGGTATAGGCATAAGGACCGCCAACAGAGGGCATCGCTTTGCTCAAATAACTGAACAAAATAGCTAAAACAAATGCGCCCAAAGTCGAAAACAGCCAACCTAAAAGGCTGATGCCGCCATAAACGGCTAAGGCAGAAGGCAATAGGAACACGCCTGAACCTATCATATTGCCTACAACGAGAGAGGTACAAGTCCAAAAGCCGATTTTTTCGTTTGTAGATGTTGTCATTTTTTTTGTCCAATATAGAAC
>JAYVFS010000269.1:0-2971 GCA_043772905.1 Saprospiraceae bacterium
GAAAACATCGTGCAAGGTGCTGTTACGCCCGACGAGTTTTATGTTTTCAAACCCACACTCAAAGCGGGTAAACAGGCGATTATTCAGAAGAAATTGGGCGAAAAAGCCATGACGATGATTTACAGCGACAATACCGATGAGCCAACAATTAACATAGACACCCCCTCAGTAAAACAGGAACAATACACCCTTTCCGATGCTGAAGTCCTGAAATTGGCGCAGTGGACGCTCATTATCGAGCAGCATTACGGCAAACCGATGGACTTAGAATGGGCAAAAGATGGTATTTCTAACGAACTATTCATTGTCCAAGCTCGCCCTGAAACCGTCCGCAGCCGTGAGAATCCTTTGAAAATGGTGGAGTATAAATTGTTGGAAAGAGGGAATGTCTTAGTCAGAGGAGATGCCATTGGGAGCAAAATAGCTGTTGGTACGGCGCGTATATTGCAATCACCGAAAGAGGCTTATAAATTAAATGAAGGTGAAATTATTATTACGGACATCACAAGCCCCGATTGGGATCCTATCTTGAAAAAAGCGGCTGCCATCATCACCAATAAAGGTGGACGGACGAGTCATGCGTCTATTGTGGCGCGTGAGTTGGGTGTACCCGCCATCGTCGGTGCAGAAGGTGCAACAACGCAGATACAAGACGGACAACACATAACCGTCTCCTGTTGCGAAGGCAAAACGGGTTTTGTTTATGACAATATCGTAGCTTATGAAGAAAGAGAATTGGATTTTACGGACATCAAAATGCCACAACGTACAGAAGCAATGTTGATTTTAGGCGACCCCGACAAAGCTTTCAAATTGTCTTTTTATCCCAACAGTGGCGTGGGTTTGATGCGTATTGAGTTCATTATCACGCATTTTATTCAAGTCCATCCAATGGCTTTGGTCAAGTTTGACCGTTTGACTGACCCCTCAGTAAAAAAGCAAATTGAAGTTTTAACACATCATTATCCAGATAAAAAAAAGTATTTCAGTGATAAACTCGCTCAAGGTATTGCCACAATTGCCGCTGCTTTTTATCCAAAAGAAGTGATTGTTCGGATGAGCGATTTTAAGACAAATGAATATGCCAACCTCATCGGCGGCAAAGATTTTGAACCCAAAGAAGAGAACCCAATGCTCGGTTTTAGAGGTGCTTCGCGCTACTACAATGACTTGTATAAAGATGGATTTAAATTGGAATGTGACGCCATCAAACAGGTGCGGAACGACATGGGTTTGACCAATGTTAAAGTGATGATTCCGTTTTGCCGCACTGTCGAAGAAGGTCGAAAAGTCATAAAAGTGATGCGAGAAAATGGCTTGAAACAAGGCGAAAACGGTTTGGAAATATACGTCATGGCTGAAATACCGAGCAATGTGATACTTGCCGAGGAGTTTGCAGAAGTGTTCGATGGTTTTTCCATTGGTTCTAACGATTTGACGCAATTGACATTAGGTATCGACCGCGACTCCGCTATTATCAGTGACTTATTCAATGAACAAAATGCAGCGGTGAAGGAAATGTTAGCAATCGTTATCCGCAAAGCCAAAAAGGTGGGTGCTAAAATCGGTTTGTGCGGTCAAGCACCGAGTGATTTCCCTGAATTCGCTCAGTTTTTAGTCGAACAAGGCATAGATAGCATCTCTTTTAATCAAGATGCACTCTTAAAAGGTATTGAAAATATATGCGCCGCAGAAGAAAAACAAGTCGTTGAACACGCATACTGAGGGGGGGATTGACCGCTTGGGATGTTGGTATGATTGCATGGTAAAAGAAACTCACGTCAAGTTTAAAACCTGACGTGAGTTTCTTTTACCCTCATCTAAAGTCTCAAAGTGCCACCCCGCCATTGACACCAATAACTTGTCCATTGATATAAGACGCTTCATCGGATGCTAAAAACAAATACGTGTAAGCAATATCTTCTGGCAAACCCGCCCGACGAGCAGGAATCGCTCTAATTTGCTGTTCCCGAATTTCCGCAGGAATCGCATCCGTCATATCTGTTAGGATAAAACCTGGGGCAACGGCATTGGCTGTGATGCCTTTTGAACCCAATTCTTTTGACCACGTGCGGCACATCGCTATCAAGCCCGCTTTGGCAGCCGCATAATTGGTTTGCCCAAAAGCACCATGCACACCGACGATTGAGGATGTACAAATGATGCGCCCATAATTGCGCATGACCATGTGCGGCGCAACGGCTTTGGTGCAATTGAAAACGCCTGTCAAGTTGACATCTATGACTTGTTGCCATTCGGTATGGGTCATTTTCATAAACGACTTGTCGCGGGTGATGCCCGCATTGTTTATTAAAATATCAATTTTACCGTATTTGTCCACGATGTTTTGCGCGGCTGCTTCGAGTGCGGGCACATCCGTAACGCTTATTTTCTGAAATTCGGCATTAAAACCGGCTGCACGTAGGTCAGCTGCGGTCTTTTCGCCTTCGTCAAGCATATCCCAAATGATGACGGTTGCGCCTTCTTTTGTAAAAATTTCAGCCGTTGCTTTGCCGATACCTCGTGCGCCACCTGTAATGATGGCTATTTTGTCTTTTAATCGCATGTTTGTAATGATGAAATATGAATGATAAATCCTTTTACCCCCTCAGTATAGATGACTATTCTATGATGAACGCAATAGATTCTGCCACGCAAGCGGGTTTTGAAACGCCTTCGATTTCGATGGTTTGTTCTGTGTACATTTTATGCCCTTTGGCATCACTTTCTATGCGTTTTAAAACTGTTTTTAAGCGAATTCTTTGACCCGACAAAACGGGCGAAATAAACCGCACTTTGTTATAGCCATAATTCACAAGCAGTTTAGCGGATTCAATTTTTAATAATTGATAACTAAAATAAGGTGTCAAAGAAAGCGACAACAGACCATGTGCCACCGTTTGACCAAAAGGAGACTCGGTTTTAGCCCGTTCAACGTCCAAGTGAATCCATTGAAAATCAAGCGTTGCTT
>JAYVFS010000270.1:0-27576 GCA_043772905.1 Saprospiraceae bacterium
CCCGTGCCACAGTATGGGTATTGGTTATTGGGGATTCGGGATTGGTTCCTAACCAATCCCGAATCCCCAATAACCAATCCCCAATAACCATTAATCCGAATATCCTATTTATCTTTGCGCCATGAAAGATAAAGAACAGGTAATAGAAACCACTAAACGGTGGCTTGAGCGTTTTGTCATTGGCTTGAATCTCTGTCCATTTGCAAAGCATCCGTTCCGGAATAATAAAATCCGATACGTCGTTTTTGAGGATATTGACCTTGAAAAACTCACTGAAACATTGCTCATCGAAGCCAATGAACTCGTCGCAACGACCCCCTCAGTATTGGAAACAACACTTATCATAGTGCCCGAAGCATTTGACCAATTTGAAAATTATCTCGACTATCTGAATATGGCGGAGTTTATTTTTGAAGAGGTGGACTTAGATGGTGTCATTCAAATCGCTTCTTTCCATCCAGATTATCAGTTTGACGAAACAGAAATAACGGACGTGGAAAATTTTACGAACCGTTCACCGTTCCCCATGTTTCACTTGCTTCGTGAAGACAGCGTGACACGTGCCTTAGAAGCCTATCCAGAAGTGGGCGACATTCCTGGAAACAATATAGAAACGATGAATAAACTCGGTTTGACCCGCGTAAAACAGTTACTCGATGACATTATTAGAACGAATTGAAGCCCTTGCAATATTAGGGAAAAAACTACTAGAACCTTCAGATGAAAGGGAAGCCGTTATGCGCCGCACGGCTAACAACAACTCGTGGTTTACGATAGAAAACCAAAGACAAGCCATTGCAGAGATAGCAATTCACTTTTTAAACAAGGAAAGGCTGGAAATTTGGGCGAAAAACTACGATTATTTACAAACCAAAACAGATACCCGACAACCCAAAACTGTTGGTTTAGTCATGGCGGGCAATATTCCGCTTGTCGGTTTCCACGACATATTATGTGTCTTTGTTTCTGGCAATAAAGCCAAAATTAAAATTTCTGATAAAGACCCGTTTTTGCTGCCCTACCTTTTCCAAATATTGAAAGACATTGACCCGCGAACGGCTGATTTTCTACAAATTACTGAGGGGTTTTTGAAAGATTTTGATGCGGTCATTGCCACAGGGAGCAACAATTCAGCACGTTATTTTGAAGCATATTTTGGAAAATATCCTCATATTATTCGTAAAAATAGGAATGCGGTTGCCATACTGAGGGGGGCGGAAACGGCAGATGATTTAGAACTTTTGGGTAAAGATGTTTTTACTTATTTTGGACTTGGTTGTCGTAATGTGTCTAAGATTTATGTGCCTACTGGCTATAATTTCCATCCACTTTTAACCGCTTTTCATGAATTTAGAGAGATAGTTCAACATGATAAATACAAAAATAATTTTGATTATAACTTCACTCTTTTGATTCTGAATAAAGTCAAACATGAAGCGAACGGCTGCATTTTGATGAGAGAAAGTACCGATTTGGCTTCTCCCATAGCCGGTTTGTTCTACGAATACTACGATGATTTGACGAATTTGAAAATAAACCTTTGGGAAAGACGCGACGAAATTCAATTAATCGTTGCCAAAGAAAGGGTAGAGGGCTTGCCTTCTTTTTATTTTGGCGAAGCCCAAAAACCAAGCCTTACAGACTATGCAGACGGTGTGGATACAATGGAGTTTTTGAGTTTTTAGGATAAAAGAGGCTGTCTCAAAAGTCAACGTTCAAATTTCGCAAACAGAATTTTATTTCGGAACTCGTTCAATCTTAGGAAGATTTCAAATCTTCCTAAGATTAGACGCTCGAAAACCTAATAATATTCTGTATAGAAAAACGAGTTTTCCCTTTTGAGACAGCCTCTTTTATCCAAAAATCTTAGAAATCACTTTATTTCACAATCAAATTGAGATGGGTCTCTATTGACATTTTTAAAGTCATTTTTAGCGTCCATATTTGCAATAGTTTGGTTTTTGTTGTTGCGAATACAAATACGGCTTTCCGGTTTTATCTTACCATTTTCATCCACTGTTTTTGAATCAACAATGCCATCATAAAGGATGTGCGGCACATTTTTACCAAACTTTAATTTGAAACGGAATATCTGACCAAACCGCCCTTGCCCCGTTGCACGTACATGTTTTCTTTCAAAATTATTATCATGTACATATATGGCTGTTGGATAAGGGTAATACACTTTGTCTTTTATCTTATTTTCAGTCATAAAATAGCTGATAATGCCCATTCCGACTGATTTATTGTTGATGATTTGATTGTCAAAAACCTCAACATGGTTTGTTGCCAATATCAAAACACCCGTTCCTTTAGGTACTTTTCCTACGATATTACCTTTGGGCGCAAAGTTAGAATGATTGTTTTCTTTGATGATATTTTTATAAACACGCACGTAGCCACCTTGTTTTAGCACCAAGTCAGGTAAATCAAATACTAAAATACCGCCTGTATTGCCTATGGCAACATTGTCAAAAACGTCTGCATGAAGTGAGTTTTCAATCTCAATGCCCGCTACATTTTCAATAGCCGTGCAATTTTTTACAACAATTTGTTCCGATTGACCGACATAAATACCCGCATCGCTGGCACCTCGAGCTGTGCAGTTATCAATCATTACATTTTCACACTGAACTGGATACAAGGCATAAGAGCCGTTTTTCTCATTCGGTTTCCCTGTCCATTCGGCTTTAATATTCCGAAAAGTGATGCCTTTGACGTGCATGGTTTTTATCAAATCTCCCTTAGAATCCTGTACCGTCATATCCTCAATCGTAATGTTTTCACATTCAGAAATACGGATGCCTTCTGCCCCAGAGGTTTGATTTTTAAAACTCAAAATGGTTTTATCTATTCCTTTGCCACGGATAATGATGTTCTTTTTGCCTTCCATCGAAAGGCTTTTTGTGAGGTGAAAGACCCCCTCAGTAATTTCGACCGTAGAGCCGTCTTTGGCGAGAATCATTTGGGTCTGAATCTTTTTTTCAATATCGGCTTGTGAAAAAGCGGCATTTATAGAAAAAAGTGAAAGCGCAATGAGAGAAGTTCTTAGCAGCATATTGGTTAGTCATTTTTTGATGAAAAACCCAAATGTAAAAAGATATTTTGAATTGAGATAACAGATTTCAAGATAAAAGACCCATAGAGTCACATTAAACTCTACGGGTCTTTTATCTTGAAATCCTATGTCTTAAATCCTTATAAACTATTGTTTCTCAAAACGTTGTGAAACACTTTCGTTTTTAGAAACGATACGCATGATGTATGAACCGTTTGGCAAATCGCTGATATTGACAGGAAAGACCCCCTCCGTATTTTGTAATTTTTGTGCTTTCACCACTTGACCTAACAGATTAACAACAAGCAAATCAGACGCGCCATTGTCGCCACTGATTTCAACATTGACTTTATCTTTTGCAATGCTCGGATAAACTTTTGTCGTTGTGCTTTTACCGAAATTGACAGAAACGGTTTTGTAAACAGTCTCTTTTCCATCAAAATCTACTTGACGCAGGCGGTAGTAATTAACTGTATTCATGGGTTTTTCATCCATAAATTGATAGTTTTTCAAGATATTAGAGTTACCATAACCTGAAACTTCACCAATTTTTTCAAATGATTTGCCATTTTCGCTGCGCTCAATTGTGTAATAAGCATTGTTTAATTCAGTAGCTGTTGACCACAACAATTTGACGGCTTTATTTTCTTTTTGCGCTTTGAAATCAAGTAATTGCACAGGGATAGTACCGCAGTTTGTCGGATTAGGGACTACAATTGAAAAATCAGCAAGATTGTTGTCAGTATCAGTTGCGCCATCGTTATTCCGTCTGGCAGCAGTCGTCGTAGAAAGAGCTACTACCACAGTTCCTTCTCCGTTATTAGCTGTTCCATAACCAATTTTATCAACAACAGTTGTCGTGTTATCAATAATGGTTGTTCCATTTACTAAGGCGATTTTACCACTTGTTCCAGACATACCAATACCGTTTGAAGCTGTACCAGTAGCTGTTGTCGTATTTGTATTATCAAGGGATAAATTAGCTGTTGGAAAATCAGCACCAGTGAAAGTACCACCATCGGCACTCATTTTTATAATAAAACAAGCTCCAGCTGCGATTGTTCCTGATAATGAGCCTTTGGAACTCCAAGTTGCAGGTGCTACACCTGAAGCAGCTGAACCGTATTGAATAGAATAACCACTCAAATTAACAGAAGAAGAGCCTATGTTTTTTAATACAACATAATCATTTTTGAATGAGGGCAAAGGGCTTGTTGCGGTACTACCACCACCACCATAAATTTCAAGAATCCTGATTTGACTGTTAGCCATAGTCAAAACAGAAAAAACTAATGCGAGTGTCAAAATTCTTTTCATAATGTTAATTTTTAAAATTTTAAAAAATGATGATTTAATAATTGAAGATATTAAAAAAAGTAAAATTCATGTTACAAAGAAACAGCAAAATTTTGATTTTAAAATAATAATTTGTATTAACAAATAATAATTTTTCAGATCACAATTTTATACCGATATAAGTATGTGGCGACAATAATCTAAGCTCTTCTTTTACGTCTTCTCCAATATTTAATGTTTCTACAAAATCGAGCATATCTTTTTTACCAATAGCTGCTTTGCCGCGTGTCAAGTCTTTCAAGGCATCATACGGATTAGGATAGTTTTCACGACGCAAAATGGTTTGTATGCCTTCTGCAACGACCATCCAATTGGCTTCCAAATCATCGTAAAGTTTTTGTTCGTTCAACAAGAGTTTGTCGAGACCCCTCAGTATGGACGAGAAAGCGATGTGCGTATGAGCGAAAGGGACGCCGATATTTCTCAAAACCGTCGAGTCTGTCAAGTCTCTTTGCAAGCGTGAAATGGGCAATTTGGCTGCTAAATGCTCAAAAATAGCGTTTGCGAGACCTAAATTGCCTTCTGCATTTTCGAAATCAATCGGATTAACTTTATGTGGCATGGCAGACGAACCGACTTCTCCTGCCTTCGTTTTTTGCTTGAAATATTCGATGGAAACATACGACCAAATGTCACGGCACAAGTCAATCAAAATCGTATTGATGCGGCTCATGGTTTGGAAAAGAGCCGCCATATTGTCATAATGTTCAATTTGAGTCGTCGCTTGTTGGCGTTCTAAACCGAGGTATTCTTGAACAAAATTATCTGCAAACACCCGCCAATCTATCATTGGGTAAGCGGCAACATGAGCATTGAAATTACCTGTTGCGCCACCAAATTTTGCTTTGAATGGTATTTGTTTCATCAGAACTAATTGACTATCAATGCGTTCTACGAAAACCCGAATTTCTTTGCCCAAAGTTGTCGGGCTTGCGGGCTGACCATGTGTACGTGCGAGAAGCGCAATGTCACGCCAATTTGTTGCCCGTTCATCCAGTTCATTTCTCAATTTTTGAATGGTCGGCAAATAAATACGGTCAAAAGCGTGCAAAATACTGAGGGGGGTCGCCGTGTTGTTCACGTCTTGCGAAGTCAATCCGAAATGAATAAACTCCTTGTATGCGTCTAAACCTAAGGCATCAAATTTTTCTCTCAAAAAATACTCGACGGCTTTGACATCATGGTTTGTGACTTTTTCAATTTCTTTAATACGCTCGGCGTCTTCGATGCTAAAGGACTCAAATATTTTGTCCAATGCTTCGATTTTATCTTCTTCAAACCCTTCAAGTTGTGGCAAAGGATAATTCGCCAAAGCGATAAAGTATTGAATTTCAACAAATACGCGATAGCGGATAAGTGCAAATTCGGAAAAATATTCAGAGAGTTCTGTTGTTTGGCGCGCATAGCGTCCGTCAATAGGTGAAATAGCTTTTAACATAATTTTTCGCTGTTTTTTAACTAAAAAAAAGGTCATATACTGAGGGGGGCTGAACGAATTGCAGTAGGTATAGTAGACAGGAATTCAATTGTTTTTTGCTTTTTTTTGCAAAAAACAATTGAATTCCTGTCTACTATACCTTGCCTCGTGCCGCTGCCCTTTTACCTCACAACCGTCAATCGTTGATGTTCTAAAAGACCTTTAATATTCGTCGTTATAAAATAATTGCCTACGGGTAACTGGCTGATATTCAGATTTTTAGAAGCGATTGAATCTGTTGACAAGTTTTTTTGCAACCATATTTTCCCCAACGCATCTGTAATGATTAATTCAAAATTAGTAGCTTCGCCATCTGTTGTTTTGAATGAAATTTCTTTGGTTGCAGGATTTGGATAAACCACCAAACCTTTGCCTTGTTGCGGCAATTGAACGGCAATAACAGGGCTATAAACATAAGTATAATCCAAGTTAACCATTTTTAATTGATAATACAAACGTGTACTTTTTACATCAAAAGTCGCATCGTCCATCGCATATAGTGACAAACCCGATGCTTTAATTTTGTTTATAGTTGTAAAGTTAATGCCATCTGTACTGCGTTCAATTTCATAGTGATTGAAAGCATATTCGTTTTCAACAGCCCAATTTAAATGCACATTTTGCTTGGTATAATTGCCTTTAAATGACTTTAATGTTACAGGAATAATCAAATCACAAGCATTTGTCCATATTTCATCGACGTATTCGGGGTGGTCAATATAGGGATTGCGATTGCCTTGGATGAGATAAACGGCATTGTTACGCTCAATTTCCTTTTGACTGACGGGGTCATTTTTATGCCATTTTATCAACATTCTAAGATAAGGAGCTTTGAAAGATGCCCAACTTGTATCACTGAGTACGATACGAGACTCGGTTGTCGTATTAGCCCAACCGTTAATTTGACTACCATAACGTGTTGCCATATAAAAATACGTACGTGCAAAATCGCCTTTGTAAGTATTTATAGGTTCAAAAACGTCACCATTGATACTATCCACAGAAGAAGGACCATATTTACTTCCGTTTGCGGATGTGTAACTTGGGCTATTCGTTTCGCCAAAAGGTTGATTGCCACGTACACTGTTGACTTTTTTATCAGTCGGAATGACGTGGAAAAGGTCTGTCCCTGGTGTTCCCTGCGATGTTGAACCACCAAACCAAGATTTCGGAAATGAGTGTTCACGGTTGAATTTTTGACATTCAGATGTGCCGAGTGTACCCCCATCTTGGTCTGTAACAAATGTAAATTCACATTCGCTGCCATTTGGATTGTCGCTGTACATATCGTAAACAATCGTTTTGTTACCCGCATCATTCAGTCGTGCATCTGTGGTGGTATAAGCTGTCCACAAAGCCGTATAAGTTTGAGAATTATAACCTGATGTAATAATATTTTGTAATGCTGTTTTCTTAGATTTACAAGTCAAACCCGCTGCCGCATTATAATATCCTGTCGGTTCGCCACCACCGCCACTGCCACTCGTTGTTGTGAAGCTGTTTACTGAGGGGGATGTCGTAACATAAACAACAGGGCTGCTACAATCACTCATATTGTAGGCTTGAAGATAATAGACAGTACTGGCTGTTAAACCTGAAATAGATACTGATGTGCCATTGTTTGCATATATAACTTGTTGTCCAATACCCGAATAAATCGTGTTAGCTGTATAAGTTGTACCATCAACAGGCGGCGTGAAAGCATTGGTATTATTGATAAGCACCAAAGTTTTAGTACCATCGCCTTTTGTCCAATTGATGTTGGCAGACGTGCTGCTGGGTGTGCCAGCTAATGCAGCCGCTTGTGTGGTCGGTGCTGTACAAGCCGTTGTGCCAACGATAGCGATGTCGTCAATTTGCCATTCTTTTGAAGCGGTTGAAAGACCATAATAGCGAAACGCAAAACGGACATTTGTTCCCGAAATGCTGCTGATGTCAAAAGGTGCATGGGTAGTTTGTGCGCTTAATGTTGAAGACGTCGTATTACTTGCAGCAACCGAAGCGGGTAAAGTAATATTGACCCAAGTCGTTGTTAGAGGGTCGCCTGTATAGTTTGTGGTGTATTTCAGTTCGAGATTGGTTGTTGGCGTTGAACCTGTTGGCGCGCCTGGAAATCTGTTTTTAGTTTTAAAAGTAAAGGTTTCACTCGTTGAATTATCCATATTGATAACAGGCGAGATAAGCCAATCTTCATCATTTTCGTCACCATAACCATTGATTTGGGCGTAGCCAGACGTAAAACGCCAAAAATCTGAAATCCCTTCAACATCAACAGCCGTCCAAGTGCCAGAAGTATTAGTGTTAAAATCTTCAGAATGAATGACAGTTTGAGTGTTTGCAACGAAAAAGAAGGCTAACATGAATGTAAGCAAAGCTAAAATTCTTTTCATAATGTTTTTTAAAATATGACTGGTGATAGGTTGAAAAAGTGCGCAAATATAGTTTTTTCATTTTGAGATAGGGCTAAGTTAAAGTTAATTTTATAAATCCTCATACGACATCTATACCCCATTTATATCATGGTTTTCACTAAACAATTCCTTAGCTTTGTGCCTTAGAAATGAACTAATTTTCACCGAATCAAATAAAACTTTCAATATGCCTAAATCACTTCCATTTTTATTGTTTTTGCTATTTTTAGCTAATTTTGCTGCAAAAGCACAGTCTTTACCAAATTTACCCTGCGGACAACAGACGCGTAATTGGATAAAAAGCAACTATTTTGATGGTAAAATCAGAACTTCGAGCATCAGTTATAATTCAGCGCGTCAATATATGTATGCTTATGTGGACAATCCGGACAGCGTTACCACGTGCGTTTATGGTGGTTATCGGCATCCTTACAAGCCTCAAACTAAGCCGACAAATCCTGTTCAACTCACGCCACCGAGCGATTGGCTTACATCTTTACTGACTGGTAGTACCTTGATGATTAATTGTGAACACACTGTTCCGCAAAGTTTTTTTAGTGAAAACTTGCCTATGCGTGGCGATATACATCATCTTTTTCCGACTTATGAAAAATGGAATAATGACCGCAATAATTTTCGTTTTGCTGAAATTCCTGACGCTTCAACCTCAAAATGGGAAATCAATTTAACGAGTCAAACGACTATACCGACCACAAATATTGATGAATATTCGGAGTTGGGTACTGTCAACGGCGAACTTGTTTACGAACCCCGAGAAGAGCATAAAGGACGTGTGGCGCGTGCCGTTTTGTATTTTTTTACGGTCTATCCTGATGCCGTCGGTAATGCAACCGATACGACTGAAATCGTTAGAGTGGCGGCTTTAGAAACCTTAAAAATGTGGCATGAAAGATTCCCTCCGAACGCGGCTGATGCGTTACGGAATACACGTATCGAACAGGCACAGGGCAACCGCAATATTTTTGTTGATAATCCAAATTGGATTTATCAAGCATGGTGTCTCAATCCTTCAATGACCAATATTTTAAATTATAAAAGCGATAAAGGTTTAACAATCAATAGTTTAAACACTCTTTCTGAAACAAATAATTTGTTGTTAAATATAAATGCGGTTAAAGAAGCATCTGCAAATTTTGATGTTTTTGATACAGCAGGCAGACTCTTATTGTCTCAAAAAAGAACACTTTCTGTTGGGCAGAACAACCTTGATTTGCCTTTGAATCATGTGCCAAAAGGTATTTTTATTCTAAGAATTATACAAGGCGAATCTACAGTGAGTCAGAAATTTGAAAAATAGTCATTCTTTTTAGGAAGACCACTGATTAGACTGATACGACAGATTTACGTTTATTTTTATTCCCTACGGGATGACAAAGGAATTAGCGTAAATCTGTTGCATCTGCCCAATCAGTTGTCTCCAAAAATCTAAAATCATGAAAAAAATAGTCATTCTCGGCGCAGGAGAAAGTGGTGTTGGCGCCGCTTTATTGGCAAAAAAACAAGGTTTTGATGTCTTTGTCAGCGATAAAAGTCCGATAAAAGACAATTTCAAAGCGGAATTAGATGCCGCTGAAATTCCTTATGAAAGTGGTGGTCATACTGAGGGGATCATTTTAAAGGCTGATGAAATCATCAAAAGCCCAGGCATTCCTGAAAAGATTGCTTTAATTCACAATGCCCAAAGACATAAAATTCCGATTATATCTGAAATCGAATTTGCCAGCCGTTTCACGAAAGCACGTATTATAGGTATCACGGGTTCAAACGGTAAAACGACGACCACGAGTTTGGTTTATCACATTTTCAAAACGGGTGGTTTGGACGTTGCCGTGGGCGGCAATATTGGGAGAAGTTTTGCAAGACTGCTTGCAGAAGAGCCTGAACATGATTTTTACGTCTTGGAATTGTCCAGTTTTCAACTCGATGGCATTCACAGTTTCAGACCGTATATTTCTATTTTGTTGAATATTACGCCCGATCATCTTGACCGATATGACTACAAAATGGCGAATTATGTCGCTTCAAAATTTCGGATTACGATGAATCAGACCGAAGACGATATTTTCATAACCAACAAAGAAGATCTTGAAATCAAGCGTTTTAGGGACACAAACATCGTAAATCCTAACGAATGGGTCATTTCGACGCATTTTGATTCCGATTTACTGAGGGGGCGTTTTGATATGTCAAAAACCAAACTGCGTGGTCCGCACAACTATTTCAATGCGTCTTGTGCGATTGCCGCATCCATCGTTTGTGGTATCGGTGATGCGAAAATTCAGAAGGGTTTAGAGACGTTTGTTAATGCCCCACATCGCCTTGAATTTGTCGCAAATATTAACGGTACAGATTATATCAATGACTCAAAAGCGACGAATGTGGACTCCGTTTATTGGGCTTTGAAGGCGATGAATAAACCGACTGTCCTCATTTTGGGCGGTCAGGACAAAGGGAATGATTATACATCTCTTGAAAAAATAGTTGCTCAAAAGGTCAAAGCCGTCGTGTGTATGGGCGTTGACAACCACAAATTGCTTGAATTTTTTACGCCAATTGTCAAAAATATTGAAGAAACGCATTCGGTTGCGGATGCCGTGAAGGTTGCAGCCAAATATACTGAGGGGGGGGATGCGGTGCTGTTGTCGCCCGCTTGTGCGAGTTTTGATTTGTTTAAAAACTATGAAGACCGTGGCGATCAGTTTAAAAAAGAGGTTTTGAGTCTGGCCTGATACGACATTAGATTTTATGGCACGAAATATTCTACTGTATAGGACACGATGTTCGGGGAACTTTGAAAGTTCCCCGAACATAATCGCCTTTTTATAAAATATTATTTGGATAAAAAAAATGAACCTGCCTTTTCATACTGTCCTTTTCCTTTAAATACCGTAGTTTTGTACCCAAAATTTAATAATTAAAGTCAAAATGCCTTGACTTTCCAATAAAACCCAACTGTTATGGATTATAAAAATAATATTCTCGAAACGATTGGCAATACGCCACTCGTAAAAATCAACAAAATTACTTCGCATTTGCCTTGTTTAGTCTTGGGGAAAGTCGAAACCTTTAACCCCGGACACTCCATTAAAGACCGTATGGCGGTCAAAATGTTGGAAGATGCGGAAAAAAACGGACGTATTACTGAGGGCGGCACCATCATCGAATGTACCTCCGGCAATACGGGCATGGGCTTGGCTTTGGCGGCGGCGGTGAAAGGTTATCGCTGTATTTTCACGACAAGTGATAAACAATCGAAGGAAAAAATTGACCTTTTGAGGGCGCATGGTGCAGAAGTCATCGTTTGTCCGACCAATGTTGAACCTAGTGACCCGCGTTCTTATTACTCGATTGCAGAACGTTTATCTAAGGAAATTCCGAATTCTTGCTGGATGAATCAATACGACAATTTGTCAAACCGTCAAGCACATTATGAGTCAACAGGTCCTGAAATTTGGAAACAAACAGCTGGTAAAATCACGCATCTCGTTGTCGGTGTTGGAACAGGTGGAACTGTTTCAGGTACAGCGCAATATTTGAAAGAGCAAAATCCGAACATAAAGATTTGGGGCATAGACACTTATGGTTCAGTTTTTAAAAAATATAAAGAAACAGGCATATTTGACGAAAATGAAATTTACCCTTACATTACTGAGGGGATAGGGGAGGACATTTTGCCTAAAAACGTGGATTTCAGTTTGATAGATGCTTTTGAAAAAGTGACGGACAAAGACGGTGCAGTCATGGCTCGTCGTTTGGCGCGCGAAGAAGGTATTTTGTTGGGCTATTCCGCAGGTTCTGCAATGGCAGGTTTGTTGCAATTAGGCGACCAATTTACAAAAGACGACGTTGTCGTCATCATTTTCCATGACCACGGCAGCCGTTATGTCGGTAAAATTTTCAATGACGACTGGATGCGTGAACGCAATTTCCTCGACGATGAATTGAAAGTAAAAGACATTATTTCTAACAAATCGAATAAGATTTTCTATTCTGTCACCCCTCAACATACTGTTAGAGAGGCTTTCGATATGATGAAAAAATACGACATTTCGCAAATGCCTGTGATGACAGACAACGAAATGGTCGGTTCAATCGCTGAAAATACGGTGTTGACTTATCTTTTAGAAAACCCGATGCGTCATTCCGAAAGTAAAATCGAAGACATCATGGATGCACCGTTCCCTATTGTCAATGAGGAATTGCCTGTGAAACAATTGAATCGTTATATTTCTAAGAAAATACCTGCGGTGGTGGCTAAAGATAAGGCGGGGTTGTTGCATATTTTGACGAAATATGATATTATACAAGCGGTTTAGAATAAAAAACACCGCTTTTTACTGATTTCGAGTAAAAAGCGGTGAATTATTTTCTGAATTAATATTTTGTGGCTAAAGATAAGGAAGACAACGGTTTTTTACTTGCTTTGTTAATAGTTATATTACTTGGCAGCTCTCTAAAGATTTTACCATCAATTTGGCAACCTCCCTTTGCATGATTTTCGTGTTCAGAGGCAATAGTTGGGTCACTCTGATTTTCATTAAAATCTTTTTTGCCCCACTGCTTAAAGAAGAAAGGAGTCCCTGTTCTATCACATTCTTTTTTTATTGACTCAATCCATTTTTTTTTAATAGGTCGGGCATTTGGACCAGACTCTCCTCCAACAATAACCCAATCAATATGCTCTAAATACAAGTTTTTGACTTCCCCAATTAGAGGTTCAATTGATAAAAATTTAGTTTTAGCGGGTGTATTAATAAGGTCTAATATCCTATTTGATACTTTCTCATTTTCAACTGATACGCCCATCCAAATATTTTCAGTCCAATCAAGTTCACATGCTATTTCCTTTAGTCTCTCAGAGCGTTTAGTTAATACTTGATAAATATGAGGAGTTGTGTTCATTACTTGAAATACTAATTTTATATAATCCAAAGGCACTTCTGGATGAAATAGATCACTCATTGAATTGACAAAGACTACTCTTGTTCTTTTCCAACCATAGGGCACATTCAACATTTTAGGTGCTAATGCTATCTTAAAACCATTTTTATATTGCTCAACACCCATCGCTTGAAGTCGTTTAGCCATTCTTTCAGCATAACAGTTTTTACATCCCGCTGATATTTTTGTGCAACCCGTTACTGGATTCCACGTTACTTCCGTCCATTCTATTCCTGATTGTGTAGCCATTATTTAAGAATTTTAATTTGTTTAATAACTCCTTGTTTTCTTCGTTCTCCCAATGTTGAATGTGCATAAGAAAAAGTGTCTGTTCCTATTTTCTTATCTTTTTTAAGTTTATCAACAATAGGTTTTGCATGTATATTGCCCAAAAAACCATTTGTTAAAGTGAAAATATAAATATCCCATTCTGTTTTAAGTTTCCCTTCTAAAATTTCTTTTTCTAGTTCTTCTTCAAAGAGAGTCAATTTTTTAGGTTTTACAGGGAAAAGACTATTTGAATATCTTGCTATGTTATCTTCATCAATATCAAAATTGGCATCTCCAATATTAGGATTAACGCTCCAACATACCTTTAAAAACTTTTCTAAACCTAATGGGTGGCTTGAGCCAAAAATTAAACCATAGATATTGGTTTTCTTTTTAATTGAAAAGCTGGTTAAGTAATATTCTTTGTTATCAGGTATCAGTAATCGGTATCGGTCTGTTACAAATCTATGAATTTGATGAGGGGGTAAACCTTTAACATCTTCTTTTGAAATATTTAAAACACTATTTATACTTTCATCTTCAGCAAATCTTTTAAAGGTGCTTGATGAGACAAAAAAAAGTAAATCCGTCATAGGAAGATTTACAAGTTTATTGAAAATGTCTGCATTTACAAACTTCACCCCAAACTGATCAAGCCAAACTAAATTTGCAAAACCTTGCATTTTCTTATACCATTGATCAAACAATTCTCCAAAATTTTTATTTTCAAGATGAATTTTTAGCGGTTTAGATGCTAATTCAAGATTATTCACCACATCTTCCAGTTTTTTAAAATATTTAATTTCATATTCGTTTAGATATACATTAACATTCAAGTTATGTTGAATTATATCAGGGAAGTGAAAAGGAAATGATTCTAAAGCGATTAAAGGACTTCCCTTTTGGCTTATTGAATCTTGCCCTGCCCCAGCAAAGAAGTCAAATATATTTACCCCTTTTAGCCATTTATAATTAATAGCATTTTTTATGAATACAGGGATACACTCATGAAGATAATTTTCAAAAAGTTCAAGTTTGGTTAATGTGGATTCATCAAAGGGTTTATCAAAAAAATCTTTTGCCATCGTTTTTTCGTTTTAGATGATTAAAATATATTGGCATAAAAATACAAAAAGTTTTTAAAAATTAAACTTAAAATAACATTTTTTGTTTTTAAATATAATTTAAACCTCTTGTTTTATTGTTTTGAGCTAAGTATAAATGAATGTACTATTTACAAATGACACATAAATCACTCCGTAATCCCCACCAAATCAAACAAAAACGCATACTCCATCGCCGTTTCTTTGAATCGTTCAAAACGTCCCGACGCGCCACCATGTCCTGTTGTCATATTACAAAACATATAAAGCGGTGAGCGTTTGTTCGTCCGCAATTCGCGCAGACGAGCGACCCATTTTGCGGGTTCCCAGTATTGTACTTGCGAATCGTGCAAGCCTGTTGTAACCAAAGTAGCGGGATAGGCTTTTGCCGAAACTTGGTCATAAGGCGAATAGGATTTCATGTAATCGTAATACGTTTTGTCTTTCGGATTGCCCCATTCGTCAAATTCGCCAGTTGTCAAAGGAATCGTTTCATCGAGCATCGTCGTTATGACATCTACAAAAGGCACTGCTGCCACAACGCCACGCCACAAATCAGGGCGCATATTCATCACCGCACCCATCAACAAACCACCTGCCGAACCGCCCATTGCCATCAGTTTTGTCTTCGCACAGTACCCCTCAGTAATCAGTGTTTCAGCGCAAGCGATGAAGTCCGAAAACGTGTTTTTCTTATTTAACAATTTACCGTCTTCGTACCAATGACGACCGAGTTCTTGTCCGCCACGAATGTGCGCAATGGCATAAACAAAACCTCTATCCAACAAACTCAAACGAGGAGAAGAGAAATGTGGATCCATCGAATGTCCGTAACTGCCATAAGCGTACAACAAAAGCGGTTGCCGCCGTTTTTTATACATGTCTTTTCGATAAACAATTGATATAGGTACTTTTACACCATCAGGAGCTGTGGCATAAACACGTTTTGAGACATAGTTTTTAGGGGTAAAACCTGCCTGTAAAACGGCTTCTTGTTTCAAAAGTGTAAACTTTCTCGTTTTGACATCATAATCAAAAACGGTACTTGGTGTTGTCATGGACATAAAACCGACACGTAAAGTATCTGTTTCATAATCGGGATTTGTGCCAGTATAAGCCATATAAACTTCTTCACCAAAGTCCAAATAATGGTCATTACCTGTGTTTTCCAAAACCCGAATTTGCGTTAAACCCTCTTTACGTTCCGACAAAACGAGGTGGTTTTTGAAAATATCTATACTTTCTAACAGTACATCGTCACGGTGCGGAATAACTTCTGTCCAATTTTCACGCAACGTCCCCCCCTTCCCGATATTATCGGGATTTCCTTCGTCAACAGTATCAGAACAAGCCATCAAACGAAAGTTCTTCGCTTCCCAATTGGTGATGATATAAAACGAGTCACCAGCATGGTCAATCGTAAATTCATGATGTTTTTGACGGGGTTCAAAAATCCGAAATTCACCCATGGGGTTATCTGCTTCCAAAATATGATATTCGTTTGAAACCGTTGAGTATGAACCAATTACGATGAATTTTTCTGATTTTGTTTTATAAACGATTGCACCAAATGTCTCATCTGTTTCTTCATAAATAACCACATCTTCCGAAGGATTCGTCCCTAAAATATGACGCATAATTTTATACGACCGCAACGTTTCAGAGTCTTTGAGGGTATAAAAAACAGTCTTATTATCGGCTGCCCAAATCGAGCTACCTGTTGTCCCTTCGATGTATTCTTCTAAGATTTCACCCGTTTCAAGGTTTTTAAAATGTATCTTATGAATCCGCCGACTCACCGTATCCACGCCATAAGCCAACCATTTATTATCAGGCGAAACCGAGCGGCTGCCGACGGTGTAATATTCAAAACCCTTTGACAGGTCGTTGACATTGAGCATGATTTCCTCGGGTGCTTCTAAAGTCTCTTTTTTACGGCTATAAATCGGGTACTCATGCCCTTCTTCGTAGCGCGCGATGTACCAATAGCCATGATAACGAAACGGCACAGACATATCGGTTTGGGCAAAACGGGCGACGATTTCTTTAAAAAGTTGCTCTTGAAACGGCTTGGTATGTGCCATTTTTGCTTCGCGATAATCATTTTCAGTATTGAGATAGGCAATAACTTTTGGGTCTTCACGCTTATTGAGCCAAAAATAAGGGTCAATGCGGGTATCGTTATGTATCGTTAATTCGGTTGGAATTTTACGCGCTTTCGGTTGTTTCATATATTGAATTGCTGTATTGATGATAAAAAAAAAGCCTTTCAGCGATTGAAAGGCGAATATCTGTTTTTTTATTGAGCTTTTATACGGTTATAGGGAAGGGGAGGTTTCAGATTGTGAAAAATCAATGTTGAGATAGACATCATCCACGTCCAATTGAAACGGCAAACTAACCAATGATAAAACGCCATTTGACACCACTTCTTCAAATTGCCATTTGCCTTTTTCGTTCAAAATCCATTGTTCGATTTGTTGTTTGTCTTGCGAAACCAAAATATATTCACGCAATGTGTCAATTTTTTGATACGACAAAAACTTATCACCTCTATCAAAACCTTCTGTTGAATTGGACAATACTTCAACTATTAATATAGGATTGATGACAATATCTTTAACCTCATCTTCATAAATCGGTAAATCCTCAACGACGAAAACATCGGGATACAAATAGTTTTTGTAATGGAGAAAACTTTTGACTTTTATATCGGTCATAACCCGATTTTTTAACTTTTTGGCTTTAACATTCAAAAGCAATGAGCCACATAAATTTGGAATTAGAGAGCCATGATTAGCCGTACCACCAGAAATATATATCAATTTTTGATTGAAAAACTCATACTTCCCTTCTTTTTCGCGTAAAGTTTCGCGGTCAAGTTTAAGGAACTCGGCTGCGGTCATCACATTTTTTTTAGGTGCGGCAATGGTAGCTGTCATGTCTTTTAATTTTTCTGTAAAAATATTGTTTTTGAAGAGATATTGCAGAATAACTTAATGAAGCTCAACTTTTTCCTTCAAACGATTTTTTTCAACCATTTTTATAATGTCTTCTTGTTGCTTTATCACGCCTTGTAAAAACAACCTAAATGTGTAAGTGGCTAAATGAACCTTCTGAACGGGCTTTTCAAGCGGTTCAACAGGAAGTATGACAACAGAGTTATATTTATCATTCACAAAACGATAATAATCACCTTCTGTATTTTTATCGTAATGTAATTTAGTCAACACTTGAATAAATTCAGCATTAGTAATTGTTGTATCTTTATAAATATTTGAAATTGTCATGTTATTCGATTTTATTAAGTTTATTTAGTTCACGAATTTGCTTTAAAGATAACACGTTAAAAACGGACTCTGATGGGATATAAATTCTTACAAATTTACGGACATTTTTTAATAAAATCCTATTTTCTCTAAAATAGGCTTGTAAATCAATATGATATGCCAATTCTCTTTGAGCATCATACAGGATAAGCAATACGATGTAAAGATTTGTTAACCACAATTCTAAATCTCGTTTAGACAAATCAAAGACAAAAGCCTTTTTATATTTTGAAAATTGGATATTGTCTGTTGATTTCAGTTGAAAGAGAATATTCTTATTTTCAGCTTCCCCATTTTCATTGAAAGTATTTATTGTACCATCATAACCATAGTCATTCTGGAAATGTCTTTGCAGAACAAAGCCCGAAAGTAGGATGTGCCTTTCAATGTGATTGAAGCCTAAATCTTCGATAATATGCTCCCTTGTTCTCAATTTTCTCATTTTGATGGATTTTGGTTTCGTTAAAATAAAACACAAATTTTAACTTTTAAAACCAAACAAGCAAGTAATTAAAAACATAAAGTTTTTAAAAATAACAATAATCAAGCAATTATTTTATTTATAGAAATCGCCTTGTTTTCTCCAATTTCTTTAAAAAAATCCTCTTTTTTGCAAAAAATTAATAACTATTTAATCAAAATAAACTTAAATCAATGGAATACAGACGTTTAGGAAAAACAGGATTACAAGTCAGTGCCTTATCACTTGGCTCTTGGTTGACTTTTGGCAACCAAATCACAGATGATGTTGCCGAAGAATTGATGAAAATCAGCTACGAAGCAGGCGTTAACTTTTTCGATAATGCGGAAGGTTATGCCTGTGGGCAATCTGAAATCGTGATGGGTAAGGCTTTGAAAAACTTGGGTTGGGACAGAACAACTTACATCGTTTCGTCAAAAGTGTTTTTTGGCAGCCGCCAAAAACCAATGCCCAATCAAACAGGTTTGAGCCGTAAACACATCGTTGAGGCATGCCACGAAGCTATGTCGCGCTTGCAAACGGACTATCTCGACCTCTATTTTTGTCACCGTCCCGACCTCTCAGTACCGATTGAAGAAATCGTGCGGACGATGAATACGCTCATTGTTCAAGGCAAAATTTTGTATTGGGGGACTTCTGAATGGTCGGCTGTGCAAATCATGGAAGCCAATGCCATTGCCCGTGATTTGAACCTCGAAGGTCCAAAAATGGAGCAACCACAGTATAATATGTTCTGGCGTGAAAAAGTGGAGAAGGATTACCTTCATATTTATCCAAATGCAGGTTTAGGTACAACCGTTTGGTCACCTTTGGCGGGTGGTACATTGACGGAAAAATATGCCGATGGCATTCCTGCGGGTACGCGCATGACGGACGAAAAAGGAATAGAGCATGTCAAAAAACACAACTTGACAACTGAAAGGTTAGAGAAAATCACTGCTTTGAGTGAATATGCTAAGGAATTGGGAACGACATTGGCAAAATTAGCCATTGCTTGGTGTGTCCAAAATCCGAATGTTTCGACCGTGATTTTGGGCGCATCGAAGCCAGCACAATTGCGTGAAACATTGTCTTCGCTCGATGTTTTGCCGCTTTTGACCCCCTCAGTAAATGAGCGTTTGGAAGCCATTTTGCAGAACAAACCAGAGATGATTACGCTTTAGTAATGGTGAATGGTGGATTTTTGTAAATAATTGATTGTCAATTATTTACAAAATATAAAAAATGTTTTTATCCTTATTTTTCTGAAAATGCCTGACTCTAAAATGCGCCCTTTGACATATATGGATTATAAACCAACGGCCAGAAAACTGCCTGTTTGGGTATTGCTCGACAATGTCGAGACACCGCGCAATGTCGGCATTGTATTTCGAATAGCGGATACCTTGGGCATTGAAGGTTTGGTGCTGTGTGGCAAAGCACCAGCACCAAACCATAAATTGTTGAGCAGAACAGCTAAAGGGGCAGAACGGCATGTACCATCTACCTATTTTGAGGATACTTTAACAGCCATCGCTGATTTTCACAACAAAGGTTACACCATCGTTGCACTCGAAATTACGGATCAAAGTGTGGATGTGAAAACGGCTGATTTTAAGAAAATGGACAAAATACTCTTGATTGCAGGGTCTGAAAGTGCAGGTATTTCGCAAGAGGTTTTAGATGCTGTTGACTTGGCCGTTCATATTCCGACAGCTGGTTTTTGCCTGTCTATGAATGTGTCCGTTTCGATTGCGATTGCTGTTTATGAAATTACGAGACAGTTGGATAGATGATAGTGAATCGTTGATAGTGTAAAATAAAATGCCGTATTTGATGTATTCATATACGGCATTTTATTTTACACTCTCAACTTCAGTTACAACATTCTCTTTGATGAAAAATAGCCAAAAACCCATTGTTCATTATCGCTGATTTTATAGAAAAAATCTTCAATAGTCACTTTTTTGCCATCTTTTACATAGGTTCTACGCATTTTAGTTGGACTTTGCGCTCTGATGCGGTATTTATCACCTGGATTAGACCATGCTAAAACCCTTGCTTTTTGAGAATAGCCGTCCATAACACGCACCATACCATCTTTTTCTAAGGGGTTTTCTATTAACAAATAACCTTCTTCAAGGGCTAGATTTGTTGGGGCATTTGCTGCACCTGTTTGTGCAGTTGCAGGATTTACCCCCTCAGTATTGGCCGTATTCGCACCTTCAGTTGGCGCGATGTTGGCATTTATTGTGTTTGCAGATTGACTCGATTGCCATTTGAAAGCGGCTATGGTAAGAATAACCAAAATCGGTGCAATGATGTATGCCCAATTAATTTTTTTGTATAAAGGTTTTCTTGGAAACGGATCTATTGCTAAGGAAGAAGTGAAAGCACGGTCACTTTCTGGAAGAGTTAATTGGATTTCAAGTTCTCTCAGTTTCTGTTCTAAAATAACTAAGTCTTGTTGGAGGCGATTATTGTCAGATTTTAGCATTTCCGAATTTTTATTCAATCGGATTTCACGGGTTCTAATTTTGCGCAATTCTGATTGTAATTCGCTGGTAATACGTCTCTGCTTATTTATTTCATCAAGTAAGGAGTTTAGTGCCACTTCTGGCTCATTGTGAATGTCAATTTCTTGTTTCATTTTTGTAAAATTTTTAGCTATGCGTCTGTTCTTTCGTTAGTAAAAATTGTGATTCAAAGAAACAAAATTAAAACGGATTATTTGAAAAACATAATACTCACATAGTTTTTTTTATTTTGCTTAGCAGTTCAATAAAAAATATTTGTAAAGCGTTGTGACTCAATGCGTTTAATAAACTCTCAATTAATGATGACTTCTTGTAAAAAATCTTCGCCAATTTCAGTATTTAGCATCAAACGTATCTTTTCACGTCCAAAGTGCAATTCAGAGCGTAAGGAAGCAGATTCAATTGTGACGTATAAAACCTTGTCGCGCAAGCGTAATTCGCGGGTATAAGTGGCAATGGTTTTACCCATCTTTTCTTCCCATAGACTTTCAATTTTTGTTTTATTCAAATTGTCACCCAATTTGAACGCTCTGACCATTTGTTTCAGCACATCTGCCAAAGGCTCGTCATTTGTCTTTCTCATGCTTTTATTATTTTTTCAATACCAAAGGCATTGTTACTACGATATCGTTTTTTGTACTCATTTTAAGCAAACCGAATAGGACACAAAGGTATGAAAAATGCACCACCTCGTTTTGATATTTAAATCGTAGATAAGTAGGGGAACGTAAATAATCACTCAAACTTTACAAAAGTTTGAGTGATTATTTACGTTCCCCTACTTAATTCATTCTTTCCTAAGTAATGAACAAATAACAACATGGATATTTACTCGTTACTAAACCAGTTTTTTAAAATTTTCGAGACAACTCTTCGCATCTGCCAAAGGCGAAACAACATAGTCTTCAATTTCTACTATAAGCATTTTCAAGCCTGCCAATTTTTTATTTGCCATAATGCCTTTGAAATCAACATCTCCTTGTCCAATGATGCAGGATGTGTGTTTTTTATCACTTGTGCCCCGTTTATTACCGTCTTTCATGTGGCTCAATTCAAACCGTTTAGGATATTTTTTGAACCATTCCACTGGATTTTCATTCGCATAAACCACCCAACCCATATCCATTTCGATGGTCAGATTTTCAGGTTCGACATTTTTGAGCATGACATCAAACATTGTCTCGCTGCCCAATTTGTTAAATTCAAACTCATGGTTGTGGTAGCCTAATTTCAAACCATTCTTTTTGAACAATTCGCCCGTTTTGTTCATCACATCGCATAGATTTTTAAAGGCATCTATGTCTTTCATGTCTTCTTTGACTATTGATGAACTGACAAAATACTTTTGCCCAACAGCAACGGCATCGTCAACAGTTCGCTTAAAATCGTCTGTAAAATCGCCTTTTGTCTTATCATAATCACTTGATTTTAAGACAAAATGGGCGGAAGGCATTGTTAATCCCGATTCAGCAAGCCACATTTTCATTTGTTTTAAGTCATGCGCACCTTGCCATTTACGGTTGTTGTAACCGTATCCTTCGACATAGTCGTAGCCCATTTTCGCCAATTCCTTGAACGTACTGAGGGGGTCTTTTTTCATGTCGTCACGAACGCTGTACAACTGAATGCCGAAGCGGTGGCGTTTTTCAAAATCAAGAAAAGGCGTTGCGAGAACGCCACTGGCTACTGCTAAGCTTGCGTTTTTTATGAAATGTCTTCTTTCCATTTTTATTGATATTTTGATTTATTAAAAACTAAAATTAGCAAATAAATTTAGTCTGGGTCATTACTTGTTCCCAAATGCTGTTTTTGGGCATAAAAAACGGGGATGCCTAAAAGAACGATGCCTAACCCCACCCAACTTGGTTTTACTGATAAACCAAACAACGAAATAGGTGTTTCAAAAATCAATAGATTCAAACAAATCGTTGTAGCGATAATGATGTATAAGGCTGGAATGATGGGATAACCGAATGCGCGATAAGGACGTTCAGCATTAGGCATTTTTTTTCTCAGTATAAAAATACCACCAATTGTTAGGACATAAAAAAGCAATGTGGCGAAGGTAACATACTTCAATAAATCAGAATATTTGCCCGAAACACAAAGCAAACAAGCCCAAATACATTGCACAATTAAGGCATAAGCGGGAACACCTTTACTGTTTAAATCCGATGCTTTTTTGAAAAACAAATCGTCTTTTGCCATCGCATAATAAATCCGTGAGCCCGACAAAACAATGCCATTATTGCACCCAAACGTAGAAATCATAATGAAAACTGCCATTATCACTGCACCGATATTGCCAAATATCATTTCAGCGGCAGCCGTTCCTACGCGTTCATTTGCGGCAAAAGCAATGCCACGAGAGAAAGCATCAACACCGTCAGGTGTACCAACGGCGGGTAGAAGCATCAAATAACTGAGGTTTGCCAACCAGTATAAAATGCTCACGAGCAGCGTACCGAGGAACAAACTCAAAGGAATATTACGCTCTGGATTTTTAATTTCTCCTGCCGTATAAGTAATCGTATTCCAAGCGGACGAGCTGAAAATTGGGCCAATCATCGCTAAGCCCAAAGCGGATAAAATAAGCGGCAAATTACTGAGGGGGGTATTTGAAACCAAATTATTTGAAGTCGTTACTTTAAAAGGTTGGCTTAAAGTATCTAAATTTATTTTCCAAGCCTCGCTCCCATAACCGACGATTATACCAAGTAAAATGAGTCCAAGTAAAGCACCGATTTTAGTGACTGTGAAAATATTTTGCACCCATTTACCCAATTGTATGCCTTGAATATTGATATAAGTGAGTAAAACAATGACACATAGAGCCAAAACTTGGGTCATTGTAAAAGTATATTCACCCATTTTGAGCAGCACATTTTGCTCATTGAATATGGGAAATAGGACGGCTGCAAATTTGGCAAAAGCAATAGCCACGGCTGCAATTAAGCCCGTTTCGATGACCAAAAACGTTGTCCAACCAAACAAAAAGCCAGTGAGAGAGCCATAAGCCTCACGTAAATACACGTATTGACCGCCTGCTTTGGGCATCATACCCGCTAATTCCCCATAGCTTAAAGCGGCGATAATGGTCAAAATACCTGTTAAAACCCACGTTAACATAATAAATGTAGGTGAACCGACCTGTTTGGCGACGCTGGCGGTTACAATGAAAATGCCACTGCCAATCATCGAACCCATGACAATCATGGTGGAGTCGAAAAGGTTGAGGCTGCGTTTAAGTTCAGACATTGGTTAATCGTTATTCGTTAAATCGTTATTGGTTAATCGTTATTGGTTATTGTTTTGTTTGATGGGTTGTAAAAGTTTGAGTTTTTAGAATTCGTGATAAAAGTATGTTTTTTCGGTATAAATTTGTGCTTTTTACTGAGGGGATGAAATTCTTCTTAAAATTAAAAATATGAAAATTGTATTCATGGGAACGCCTGAATTTGCGGTTGCGTCCTTAGATATTTTAATAAAAAACGGTTTTGATGTCGTTGCAGTTATTACAGCAACCGATAAACTCGGTGGGCGAGGAGGGAGGCAAATTCTTCAATCTGCCGTTAAACAATACGCTGTGGCGCATAATTTGCCTGTTTTGCAACCTGAAAAGCTGAAAAACCCTGAATTCATTGAAATACTGAGGGGTCTTGAAGCCGACCTTTTTGTGGTTGTGGCGTTCCGAATGTTGCCCGAAATCGTTTGGACGATGCCGCCTTTGGGGACGATAAACGTACATGGTTCTTTGTTGCCTAAATATCGTGGGGCTGCGCCGATTAATTGGGCTGTCATTAATGGTGAAAAAGAAACAGGTGTCACAACGTTTTTTCTAAAACATGAAATTGATACAGGTGATGTTATTTTTAGAGAAAAACTACCAATTGGGGAGGATGAAACAGTCGGCGAAATACATGATAAAATGATGTTACTTGGTGCAGAAACGCTTTTGAAAACGGTACAAGCCATTGATAATCATAATGTTGTGCCACAACCGCAACCCAATGAAGCGGCAACTCATGCACCTAAAATTTTCAATGAAACATGTCAAATAAACTTTACAAAGACAGCGACCGAAGTGCATAATTTTGTACGCGGTTTATCACCTTATCCGACTGCTTGGACGGTTTTAGAGGGTTTAAAATTAAAGATTTTTAGAACATCTAAGGAAATTACTCCCCCTCAGTATGAAGCAGGAAAATTGCTCACAGATGGAAAAAGTTATTTGAAAATAGCTTGTTCAGACGGTTTTGTTCATCTTCTTGATATTCAATTAGAAGGTCGGAAACGGATGTTGATTCGTGATTTTTTGAATGGATATCAGATTGAGATACAAAATATTACGCCTCATTCCACCTAATTAGATGACTTGTCTTGCGTTTCTACGAATTAATAGCTTCTTTTGCAGCAGCAACTACTTTTGCCGTATTACCGACAAAAACTTCATCACCTACAACGATAACTGGGCGTTTCAAAAAAGTGTATTCTTCAAGTATCAAACGACGATAATCTTTTTCTGTAAGCGTTTGCTCATGCAAACCCATTGACCGAAATTTTAATGCACGACGACTGAATAAGGCTTCATAACTACCTACCTTTGCCGCCCAAACATCTAAATCATCCGCAGAGACGTTTTGGGTTTTTATATCTTGAAAGGCACAAGCCGCCTCAACAGCACCTATTTCTTTGATGATGCGTTGACACGTATTGCAACTCGAAAGGTGGAAAATATTTTTCATAAACAATTGATAATTAAACTTTTAGATAAAATATGGTTTACTCCGATTCTGAACTTATATTACGTCCTGATGGCAGCATTTACCATTTGAACTTGCTGCCAGAGCATGTTGCGCCCATCGTTTTTACGGTCGGCGACCCTGAAAGAGTGGGCGAAGTTAGTAAGCATTTTGATAAAATTGACATACAACGCAATCACCGTGAGTTTGTGACACACGTTGGTACTTTGAAAGGGCAACGCGTTATGGTGGTTTCGACGGGCATCGGGACAGACAATATAGATATTGTGATGACTGAATTGGATGCTTTGGTTAATATTGATTTTACAACCCGCACTGCAAAAACGGAATTGACCCCCCTCAGTATTATTCGCATCGGCACATCAGGAAGCATACAAGAAAGTATAGACGTTGATTCGATTGTCGTTTCAGAGATGGCTGTGGGTCTCGATAATCTGATGCATTTTTATGATGCGCCTCAACAGGCAAAAGAATTTGATTTGGCGGATCAATTGGCAGACTATTTGGAATCAAAAAGTGAGGATTTGGTTTTGATGCCTTATGTTTTTTCTGCAGATAAAAAATTATTACAATTGTTTGATAAAGTACAATTTGCAAAAGGAATAACCGTTACTTCGCCTGGATTTTACGCGCCGCAAGGCAGAATACTGAGGGGGGCAGGTACAGAGCCCAATCTCGTGAAATTGCTGCAAGGTTTTAAAATGAAAAATGGTTTGTTGACTAATTTTGAAATGGAAACGGCGGGTATTTACGGAATGGCACGACTTTTAGGGCATCAAGCAGTTTCGATTTCTACAATTTTAGCGAACAGAATTACAGGTCGTTTTAGTGAAAAACCACAGCAGTCGGTCGAAAGAATGATTGAACAAGTGTTGAATATTATTATACCTTAATTTATTTTTAGTAAAAGGACAGTTTGTAATTATTTTTTAGTAAATGTTGATTTTGTTAATATATTGACAGTCAATAAAATACGGTTTAAGAAATAAATAACTGCAACTTTGTTGTAAAAAAAATAAAAAAAAGTTCATACCATTTTTTGAAATTTCATGAGGTGTCATAAATTTGACCCTAAATTACGAATTTAAATAAAACAAGAATCACTCTCTGCCTCAAATTTGGAAGTAAAGCCTCCACATAAAAAAATCTCGTAGCATGGCTAATAAAGTTTCTAGACCCAAACTCGTCAAAGACTGGGATAAAATGCCCAAGGAAATCGTTGCGGCGATTAAAGCGGAATACCCAAATGGTTTTTCGCATAAATTAATTAATTACACCACGCCAAAAGGTGAAAAGGTATTGGCATTGCCCTACGATACAGAGGATATCGCCTACCTTGTGCGTGTCACTGTTATGGAATCAAAAAATGTTTTCAAAGGCACTGATGACGATGACGATGATGATGTGGTTGCAGTAAAAGCACCGCGTGAAGACCTCGACCTCGATGGATTGGATATTGATGGTTTGAAAGAAGAGGACGATTCGTTCAGTGGTGGTGACGACGATGACGATGAATATGTCTCTCCAGCACGCCGTCGGCGCACTAAAAACGACGATGATGATGACGATGATGATTATTAATCAACGTCAATTCGAAATATTAAGTAATATGTATGCTTAACCCTGATGTTCTTGGGTTAAAATAAAAAGAAGTGTAAAAAATCACCTGATGCAGTTTGTCATCAGGTGATTTTTTATTTTATCGCCTACCGACCTTGTTTCGTCGTTTTTTTTCTTATATTTGGTTATTGTAGAGAACTTTTGTAGAACCTAAATGGCTTTAAGACTGTCTAAGATAATGTAGCGTTTAGTATTTAAACAATTATCTACCTTGACAATATCACTTAAAC
>JAYVFS010000271.1:0-27525 GCA_043772905.1 Saprospiraceae bacterium
TGAAAGAATCTGTATAAACTGTTGATTTAAAATGTTTTATATAGATTCTTTCACTGCGTTCAGAATGACAAAAAGCGACTTTATTTTTTACACGTTCCTTATGGGTTTTGAAATTGGGTCAGTAATATGTTTAGATTCGTCAAAATCGTCGGGAGATAGAGTAACGGCTGTTTTAGCAATATTGGCTTTTTTAAGAACGCTGTCACATACCCCAAAAAAGCTACCTAACGGAATACCGACCTCTTTCATCGGCATAACGACAAACATGATACGTGATGCTGCTATTGGAGCTGGGGCTTCTTGTTTTAAATGCCGTAAAGGATTGCAACTCATTAATAAACAAGTTATTATAGATATTATTATGCGTGACATGTTTTTTTGTTTTATGAGAGAAAGAAAAGTACCGCGATACTGAGGGGGGTATCGCGGCATGAATCGTTCTATAAAATTTCTCGATTAAAAATATCAGAAGTTCTGAATTGCATACCCGTACACCCTGCTTGTTCTATTTGGGTTTTTAATTTATCTGAAACAAAATAGAGATTGTTGAATACTGTAGGTATTCGAATCATATCAGTTTTTATATTGGCATAATTAAGTTTTAAGTTCTTATAATTCCATCTGGGGTAGTTAGGATAGAATTGTTGCCAATTTATAATTTGCTCTTCACCTTCTACTTCAATCTCTTTGTTTTGAAAAATCCATTGACCTTGCCCATTCTCGTTATTCTCTACTAATTGTGCTGATTCGCCAATAAAAACCATATTCCTGTAGTCCACATAGTCGAAATTTTGACCATAAATAAAAAAGTAGTAGTACTTATAATTTTGTTTTCGATACACTACATTAGCTACAAAATATTGATATTGTTCAATATTTGCCTTTAAAAAAATATCTAACAACTTTTCCGAGATAAGAAAAGCACCATTGAGAATACCCAACATATCGGTTAGTTTAGATTTATAGTTAATCAAAAAGCTATTGAGATGAGGCGTGTAATCAATAGGATTACTAAAATCAGTCCATCGTACTGATTTTTTATCATAATAATCAGATTGTGGTATTTCTTGAATCTGAAAATCTGATGCTCCGATTATTTTTAAATCCGTACTATTTGCAAAAAGGAACATTGTTGTCATTCAAATTTAATACTATAAAATAAGAAATTATCGTCAGTTTTTAGATAATTTCTTATTTTATAGCAAATGTGAGAAAAAATTAGAAAATAATATCATTAATATTTGTGCTAGAATTAGTAGTAATAGAAGATCTAATTTTCTGCAATATTATCTGAAGTTCTTGATATGCCTCGGTTGGAGTCAAGGTTTTTGAGCTATAGATTTGTTGCATTGCCTGTCTTACTCTTTCTGTATAGGCTGGGTGGCTTTCATAGTGGTATGTGTTTGAGATATTAACACCATTAGTAATGTCGTTTATATGAAAAGGATTTTTTCCTCTTGCTGCTAACTGTATAAGTGGCTCATCTACTAACTCTAAAGGTACAATATGATGTGCTTGATAACCAGAAGCAGTACTTAATATTCTTCTAAGCTGCGACCGTAATGCTTTTTTTTCTCCAAATTTTATGAGTCCACCAACAAACTCAAAACTTAACTGATAGCCTCTACCTGAAATTTTTGCCACTTTGATCGCATATTTTGCTCCTGTTACAGTCCACCCTGCAATAGGTATAGTTGCGGCAAAACTAAGTGCAGCATTTGTGCCATCGCCTTGTATTGTGTAAAAAACACCATTTGCAAAATCACAACCTTCCCCAAATAAAGGAAGTACGCCACATATATCTAATGCTATGTGTGTTGCATCACTCATGACATTCTTAAATGCTGTCCATCGAATATCTGAAGAAGAAGCGAATGGATATAATTTTCGTAAAACAGCACATTCTGTCAAGTATTCAGCATACAAATATCTTGCTATAAAAATGGGATCTTTTACAGCTTGTTCCCAAGCTTCTGACCCTAAATCAGGATAGTTTGCATTTGAAATTGCATTTGCATAATCTGGATCTGAAAAATATAATCCAATATGTATTGCAGCATTTTCTATGGCTGCATCACTATAGCTATTAACCACTAAAAGGTTACCAACTTGATCAAACAATTTTGGATTATTATACAAGTCAGTGATGGCTTTGACAGATACTCCTTTTTGTAAAAAAGCATTAAATATATATAAGTGAATGGGGTGGAAAAAAGATTGAATCTGTGAAGTATTGATTCTATTTAGATAAATCTTGTCTAATGGATTAAGGTTGATATGACGAATAACATCTAAAACCGTTTCTCTGGCATAAGGATTCCAATTGTTAGCTTTATAAAAATCATAAGCAGTTTTCGAAAATTCAGATAAATCCTGTATTGCATACAACTGTTCACAAGGTAAGCCTCTGATTATCAACTCTCTTAGCCTGTTACGATGCTCTAGTCCTTGTATCATTGATTGAGTAATCACACCACCCACCATACTGAGGGGTACTTCACCATTGATAGCATCTTGAAGTGTTTGGTCATCAAATCCAGAAATAAGACTATTGCAGTAGGTTGCAACAATATCAGCTCCAGTATTTGATGCACCTCCACCATTTGAAGGTGTCCAAGATATGCCATTACCAACACTACCAGAGCCAAAGAAATTAATAGATACGTATTCTCCTCCAAGACTATCATCTCCTCCACTTGAAGATGTTGACCCACTATTGCCTAAATTCCGAAAAAAACGTGATAATCTGTCACGCCAATCCCCAGGGCAAGAGGGTCCAAAGAGCCAATCTAACCAATCGGCTCCACCTCTGATTTGTACTTGACCTGCGGTGCCTATCATTTCTACTTGAGCATTTCCAAAGGGGATATTACCAGCGAATTTTTCTTGGCTGTGTCCATCAATGAATTTTTCAAAGCCAATTAGATTGTTTTTTTCATCAATCAGAAATGTCGTACCTGTAAAAGTTTTACTGTTTACAACCTTTGTTGGGTCAAGATAGGCAGTAGAATCAGCCCAGAATACAACCAATTTACTTCTGATATTACCTTGATTATCTCTGTGAAATGCTACAAATGAACCTTTTAAACGCGTTTGTGAATTTAATTCAGGGTTATAAACAGGAGCAACAATCATATCCATTTGACCTGTATAGGTAGAGTCATGATATGGGGCTTGCACAACAAAAGCAAAAGGGATTATTGGAACAGCATCAAGTGGTGTCGTCGTCGTAATTGAACGAGTTGCAATTTGTCCAGACCTTCGTGGACTTCCTTTATACCATGTTTTAACATCTTCAACCGTAATTTTTCGATTTGCAGAAACGGTTTGATTAGCTTCATTCATCAGTTCCTTATGACAGGACGAAAATGTTAAAGTCGATAGTAAAATGGCAAAAAAAGCTAATCTTAGCCTAAGGACGTTGGGACGTTGGGACGTTGGGACGTTGGGAGAATTGTTTGTTAAACATAAAGATACGGTTTTTAAAGTTAAAAATAAATATTAAAAATTGAAGCATGAAGGTATAACAATACGTGGATTGTTTTGAGATTTTATTGTTAATTTTATATAAATTATTAAAAATACTGAGAGAATGATTTCAAAACAAAGTATATAGAAATCTATATACGTTCCAAAAAACTTGTAACTTCATCCGAAAATCGAATTTTTTATAAAAAACAGAATAAAACCAAACATAAAAATGCCAAATTTTAAAGAAATAGCCTTCAATCGCCATGTTTTTAAGGTACCTCAGCCGTCTCAAAAGGACGAGACTTGGGAAACACCTGAAAAAATTCCTGTCAAATCTGCTTATAATGCCTCTGATACTGAGGGGGTAACAGCACAATTTGTAAGCGGTTTGCCGCCATTTTTGGGTGGACCATACAGTCTTATGTACGTCACAAAGCCTTGGACGATACGGCAATATGCGGGATTTTCGACAGCCGAAGCCTCTAATGCTTTTTATCGGCGCAACTTGGCGGCAGGGCAAAAGGGTTTGTCGGTGGCTTTTGATTTGGCGACGCATCGGGGCTATGACAGCGACCATCCGCGTGTGACGGGCGATGTCGGCAAAGCAGGTGTGGCGATTGACTCGGTGGAGGATATGAAAATCCTTTTTGACCAGATTCCGCTTGATACGATGTCGGTTTCGATGACGATGAATGGGGCGGTCATTCCCATCATGGCATTTTATATTGTATCGGCAGAAGAACAAGGCGTGGGTGCTGAAAAACTAAGCGGCACAATTCAGAATGATATTTTGAAGGAGTTTATGGTGCGCAACACGTATATATATCCTCCCGAACCTTCGATGCGGATTATTGCCGATATTTTTGAATATACGGCACAGCGAATGCCTAAATTTAACTCGATTTCTATCTCTGGCTACCACATTCAAGAGGCGGGCGGGACGGCAGATATTGAGTTGGCTTATACATTGGCGGACGGTTTGGAGTATATTCGAGCGGGTTTGAAAGTCGGTTTGAGTATTGATGAATTCGCACCACGTTTGTCGTTTTTTTGGGGTATTGGTATGAACCACTTTATGGAAATTGCAAAAATGCGTGCAGGACGTATGTTATGGGCTAAAATTGTCAAGCAATTTAATCCCAAATCAGATAAATCCATGATGTTGCGGACGCATTGCCAAACATCGGGTTGGTCGCTCACAGAACAAGATCCTTTTAATAATGTGGCTCGGACAACGATAGAAGCGATGGCGGCAACGCTCGGTGGTACGCAGTCTCTGCATACAAATGCGCTTGATGAAGCCATTGCTTTGCCGACCGATTTTTCAGCTAAAATTGCAAGGGATACACAGCTTTTTATTCAAAAAGAAACAGATATTACAAAGGCTTGCGACCCGTGGGCAGGTTCTTATTATGTTGAATATTTGACAGAAAAAATCGCTGAACGAGCTTGGGAATTGATTCAAGAAGTGGAAGAAATGGGCGGTATGGCAAAGGCGATTGAAGAAGGTTTGCCAAAACTACGCATTGAAGAAGCGGCGGCAAGGAAACAAGCGCGGATAGATGCGGGAAAGGATTTCATCGTCGGTGTCAATGTATTTCGACATGAAGAGGATTTGCAATTCGACCTTTTAGAAGTGGACAACTCGACTGTGAGGGATTCTCAAATCACTCGTTTGCAAAAAATGAAGTCGGAAAGAGACCCCTCAGTATTCGCAGCCTTAAAACACCTTGAAGAAGTCGCGCGCACAGGCGAAGGCAATTTGCTCGAAGCGGCTGTGGATTGTGCTCGAAAACGAGCATCTTTGGGTGAAATTTCAGATGCGATGGAAAAATCGTTTGGACGTTTTCAAGCGACAACACGTTTAGTATCAGCTATTTACAGTCAAGAGAATCAGATGAATGATGATTTTAAAAAAGCCCAAGCTTTAACGGATAAATTCGCCGAATTAGAAGGTCGTCGTCCACGTATTATGATTGCCAAATTAGGGCAAGATGGACATGATCGTGGAGCAAAAGTGATAGCGACCAGTTTTGCGGATTTGGGTTTTGATGTGGACATCGGACCACTTTTCCAAACACCTGCGGAAGCGGCTCGTCAAGCAGCAGAAAACGATGTGCATATCCTTGGCATTTCGAGCCTTGCGGCAGGGCATAAAACCCTTGTGCCTGAAACAATTGCAGCTTTGAAGGCTTTGGGTCGTGGTGACATCATGGTTGTGGTCGGGGGTGTCATTCCACCGGCAGACTACACGTATTTATATGAATGTGGTGTAGCAGGTGTTTTTGGACCCGGCACGGTCATTCCGAAAGCAGCGGCGCAGATTTTAAAACTGATGATTGAGATGATAAAGTAAAAAACGAAAAGAAACTCTTGAAGCTGCCGACAATCATGGTTTGTCTTTTTTTTGTAAAAAGATTCTTTTTTTTTCACTAACGAAATGTGTTATTTACACCTCATCAACAAAAAAAGGGACTAAAATTCACCTAAAAGATAAAATGCCGTTGATAGAAGTGTCTAAAAGAGTCATTTTGATGTCTTAACAAGTCTTTTTAATGTTTTAAAAATTTTGAATCTTTAAATTGTTTCGTTTTGTAAATGAAATTTCGTTCTTTTGCACCGATTTTTGAGAAAAAGTAAAGAAGAAATTGATAAAAAGAGTCATGAAACAAGCAAAAAGCAACCAACTATGGGGCATTTTTGAACGATTTACCTTCTGATTTGAAGTTCTTCAAAATTTAATTTTCAAACTGTATTAACCAGCATTATTTCATAAAAAGAGAGAAACCGCGAGGAAACACGATATATGAGATTCTTCAATTTTTTTACACAAGAATTAGCCATAGATTTGGGCACTGCCAATACACTCATCATCCAGGATGATCAGATTGTTGTAGATGAGCCATCCATTGTTGCTATTGACCGCAAAACAGGTCAAATCCTTGCCGTCGGTCAAAAAGCCATGCAGATGCATGAAAAAACCCACGAAAATATCAAAACGATTCGCCCATTAAAAGACGGTGTTATCGCCGATTTTCAAGCTGCGGAAAGTATGATAGAGGGTTTTATTCGCATGACAGGCGCAAGACGGCGTTTTTTCACGCACCTGAAAATGGTGATTTGTATTCCTTCAGGCATTACAGAGGTTGAAAAACGGGCTGTTTTTGAATCTGCCGACCACGTTGACTCAAAAGAAACGTACTTGATTCATGAGCCTATGGCTGCAGCGTTGGGCATCGGCTTAGATGTCGAAGAACCGATTGGCAATATGATTATTGACATCGGCGGCGGAACAACTGAAATTGCCGTCATTGCTTTGTCGGGTATCGTTTGTGACCAATCTATACGGATTGCGGGCGACGAATTGACAATGGATATTTTGAACTATATGAAACGGCAACACAATATCCTCATCGGAGAACGGACGGCTGAACAAATAAAAATACACGTTGGCTCGGCGTTGCCTGAATTGGACAATCCACCTGACGATTATGCCGTTAACGGACGTGACTTGATGACAGGTATTCCAAAACAAATTACGGTTGGATATAGTGAGATTTCTCATGCACTTGACAAATCCATTTCGAAAATCGAAGACGCTGTTTTGAAAGCCCTTGAAAGCACACCACCTGAATTGGCTTCGGATATCTATAAAACAGGTTTATACCTCACTGGCGGCGGCGCTTTACTGAGGGGTCTCGACAAGCGGATTTCTGCAAAAACGAAACTTCCTGTTTCAGTTGCGAATGACCCTTTGAGAGCGGTTGTTCGTGGTACAGGTATCGCATTGAAAAATACACATAAATTTACGTTCCTTATTGATCGTAAACGTGTTTAAGTTAATGATGAATAATGAAGTATGAATGATGAATTTTTCATCATTCATACTTCCTTTTCCAGCCAAATGATTTTTTCGAATGTCATTTGGCTGTTTTATTTAAAGTGAGGTTGTGTTAAAAGGAAGCGAACATGGAACTCGATTTAATATAAAATTTTATCGAAAAAACACATTCGTCTTTTTTACATAGCCCAAAGATTACTACATAGGCGAATGAATTTTCTGTTAAGATACGGCAACTTTTTACTGTTCTTTTTTCTTGAGTTTTCGGCACTCTATATGGTGGCACGATATAACAAGAAACAGAATGAGATTTACCAGAGTTCGGCAAATCTCGTCAGTGGTTATATTTATGAAAATGCCAGCACTGTCAGGAATTACTTCTCCATGCAAGCCGTAGCAAATAGTCTTGCCCGTGAAAATGCTGAACTTCGCACCCAACTTGAAGCATCAAAATACATCGCCGTACAAGAGCGCGGAATCGTTCTGTTCCCCCTCGATACCTCAACAGTTCGCCCAGATACAACGCAAAGGAAAGATGTCATTCAACAATTTAAGTATATAGCCGCTGAAGTCGTTAGCAATTCGATTGCTCGGAATGATAATTATATAACCATCAATCGAGGCAGCAACATGGGCATCCAAAACGGAATGGCTGTCATCAGCCCGGATGGTATTGTCGGCATCGTGCGTAATGTTACACCACATTATGCGCAAGTAATGTCTATTCTGAACAAGCGTATCAGTATTTCAGCCATGGTAAAAAGGAATCGTTATTTTGGCTCGCTTGTTTGGGACGGTATCAACCCACGAATCATGACATTAGAGAACGTACCAAAACATGCTGATATGATCCGAGGAGACACCATCGTAACCAGCGGATTTTCAGATGCTTTTCCAGGGGCCATACGTATAGGTCGTGTGGTTGATTTTAAGGTTAAAAATGGTTTTTATGCAATTGATGTTGAATTGTGGAACGATTTATCAAACATTAGTTATGTTTATGTTGTCGAAAATTTAATGCTATCAGAGTTAAGCCAGTTCAAAAAGTAAAATGAGTAACACCATAATATTGCGGAACATCGTCCGAGCCTTTTTTCTTCTGGCATTTCAAGTGCTGGTACTGTCGCAGATCAATCTGGGCGGAAAATCTTTCAGTTATATCTCCATATTTATATATCCGCTTTTTTTGATGTTTTTACCACTGATAACACCCGTGTGGTTAATGATGCTCATTGGCTTTGTTTATGGCTATATCCTTGATGTTTTCCTCAATACGATAGGTATGCACACCGCAACGTGTGTTTTTATGGCTTTCATCCGTTCAGGTTTAATTCGTTTTTTTGAACCCCAAGGGGGATATAAAGAGAGGTCAAGCCCCACACGTCGTTCCATGGGTTTTGTTTGGTTCTTGCGATATGCTTCTGTTTTTATGTTTCTTCATATATTTTTCTTTTTTTCAGTTGAAGAATTTACGCCTTTCTATTGGCGAAAAATTGTATTTTACTCTATTCCAAGCTATGCCATTTCAATGGTTTTAGTAATGATTTATAGCTTTTTATTAGACCCGACAGAGTAAAGTCTAAAATTTTAAAATCAAAAATACCCCCCTCAGTATAAACGATGTTTTGAGATTTTGGCGTTATATAGTTTTGGCATTTTTGAATCAAAGAACATGACAGTTAAAGATAATAATCAAAAAAGACAGTTCATCATCATAGGTGTTTTTCTCTTCGCTGCAGTGGTGTTGTTAGGACGAGCAGCTCAGTTACAGTTGCTGTCTTCGACTTATCGTTTGCGCGCAGATGCCATTTCTATTGAAAAAAACATTCTATACCCTTCTCGCGGGGTGATGTATGACCGCAACGGCAACTTGATGGTTTACAATAACGCGATGTATGATTTGATGGCGACTTACAAGCAAGTTGACCCGAAAATGGATACAACCAAATTTTGCCGCCTGTTAGATATTGATACGCCCACTTTTAAACTCAATCTTGATAAAAATTGGACGACGGGCAAATACCACAAAAGTCTGCCTTTTCCTTTCTTAACCATGATAACACCCGAGCAATACGCTCGATTTCAAGAGTCACTCATCGAATTCCCTGGTTTCGAACGTCAAATTAGGAATGTTAGAGGCTATCCACAGCACAACGCGGGTCACGTCTTAGGTTATCTGAGTGAAGTCAATGAAAAAATATTAAAAGATTCGGCAGGCATTTATGAACCAGGCGACTACATCGGCACAACAGGTTTGGAGAAATTTTATGAACCCTTACTGAGGGGTAAAAAAGGTGTCGAGTTTATTATGAAAGACAACCTCGGACGACGTGTCGGTGCTTGGAAAGAAGGTAAATTGGACTCTCAGGCGATACAAGGAAGGGATTTGATGTGTACCATTGACCTTAAATTGCAGGCATTGGGGGAGAAACTAATGGATCATAAAATTGGTTCTATCGTCGCTATTGAACCCAAAACGGGGGAAATCCTTGCGATGGTTACGTCACCGACTTTTGACCCCACAGATATGGTTATCTCTAAAAAACGGGGTGACTTCATCTCTGCCATGTACCGCGACTCTCTCAATCCTCTTTTTGACCGAAGTGTCAGTGCGAAATATCCACCAGGCTCTATTTATAAAACCATCATTGGTGCCATCGCTTTACAAATGGGTGTTTGGGATAAAAATAACGGCGTGGTCTGTAACGGGGGGTATTATTATAATGGCAAACGACTCACCAAATGCCATAGTCATTCTTATACCGGTAATTTGTCAGAAGGCATTGAGCATTCCTGTAATGCTTATTTTTGTACACTTTATCGAAATATAATTGACCGATTTGGCTTCCGAAATGCCCGTATCGGTTTAGATTCTTTAAATGAATATTTATACCGCTTCGGATTAGGGCATCATCTCGACATTGATTTCCCTGCCGAAAAAGCGGGTTTTATACCGACACCTAAATTTTATGACAAGTTATACCGACGTGATAATGTGTGGTATTCTACAAACTTCGTCTCTAATGGCATTGGGCAAGGTGAAAATCAATTGACAACCATACAAATGGCTAATATCGCCGCAACTATAGCGAATCGAGGTTGGTATATTTCGCCGCACTTGGTTAAGGGCTATAAAGATACAAGCGCCCCCAATGGTTGTCGAGCACTTTTCGAACGATTTGTTACTCGGCGATACACGGACATTTCGCCTGCTAATTTTGACCCTATTGTTCGAGGTATGGTACGCGTTATTGAAACGGGAACGGGCAGCAATGCCCGAGTATCAGGCATCTCTGTTGGCGGTAAAACAGGTACTGTTCAGAACCCACATGGCGATGATTCATCGGTTTTCATCGGTTTTGCGCCAGCCAATGACCCTAAAATAGCAGTAGCTGTTTATGTTGAGAATGGCAACTGGGGTAATGATTTCGCTGCGCCCATTACAGGACTCATGATTGAACACTTTTTAAATGGTAACATCGCTCCAAATCGGCAATATTTGATTGATAAAGTCAATCACTCTCGCCTTGCTTACTCTTCTGGTAGAGGTTATTATGTAACAAAAGGGTATTAAATTCTTGAATTATTATATTACTAAAATGGTTGTATTGTTGTCAAAAGACAGCGATACAACCATTTTAGTAATATAATAATTCAAGAACACAACAATTTACTTCACAAACTCCAAACTCCGCTTGATAAATGCCGTCAAATCGGCGCCTGTTAATAAGCCTTGGCTCACTCGAGCGAGGTCGTATAAGTAATGCGCAAATTCATTTCTCTTATCTGAACCATTGATAGTCAATAACTTATTTGTAATAAGAGGATGGTTTGTATTGACAACGATAGATTTTGAATCGGGCATGCCACCAAAATCCATTGCCGAAAACTGACGCATTTCGTTCATACGACGGGCAAATTCATTCCTTGTAATTTGAACAGGCACATCCTCTGGCGTTAAGGCTTTTAAGGCAACCGTTGTGTGGTGATTATCTTCACCCACAAACGTATCAAAAATAGATTTCACCGTTGCTTGCTGCTCTTCATTCAGAACGGACTCCGTTTTATGGTCTTTCGGAACGATATTATCCGCCGTTTCAGAGTCCACTCGAACAAACGTAATTTTTTCACCTTTGTATTCCAAATGCTGCATAAAGTGGTTGTCAATAACGACATCCATCTCCAAAACATCGTAACCCCGTGCTTTAGCCGCTTGTATCTGCGCATCGTGCGCATCCAAATTATTCGAATAGATATACACAACACGGTCTTTATTGTCTGTTTGTAAAGGTTTTACCTTTTCACGGTATTCTTCAAGTGTAAAAAGCCCCCCCTCAGTATTTTTGAGCAAAACGAACTCACGTGCTTTCTCATCAAATTTATCATCCGACAACATACCGTATTTTACAAAAACACTGATGTCTTTCCATTTCAAATCATACTCTGCACGGTCTTTACGGAACAATTCGCTGAGTTTGTCTGCGACTTTCTTAGTAATATATTGCGTAATTTTTTTCACCTCCCGGTCACTCTGCAAATAACTACGCGACACGTTTAAAGGGATATCAGGTGAGTCAATAACGCCATGCAACAAAGTCAAAAACTCGGGCAAAATCTGCTTCACATCATCCGTTACAAACACCTGATTGCTATACAGTTGCACCTTGTTTTTCTGTGCTTCAAGGGCATTTGCAATTTTTGGAAAATAGAGAATACCTGTCAAATTGAAAGGATAGTCAATGTTCAAATGAATCCAAAAAAGCGGCGGTACACTGAGGGGGTATATTTCGTTGTAAAAATCACGATATTGGTCTTCTGTCAATTCAGAAGGCGATTTTTTCCAAATTGGCGACGTATTGTTGACAATATTAGGGACATCTTTTTCTTTTTTTGCACCTTCTGGCTTTTCCTTCTTGGTGCCAAATTGGATTTCAATGGGCAAAAACTTACAATATTTCTCTAATAAACCTTCGATTTTGTAATCATCAAGGTAATCTTTTTCGTCATCAGCAGTAATGTGCAAAATGACATCTGTGCCACGCGTTGTTTTGTTGGCTTCTTCAATTGTGTACTGAGGGGTACCATCACAGGTCCAGCGAACGCCTACGGAATCTTCTTTATACGATTTTGAAACGACCTCAACTTTAGCAGCTACCATGAAAGCAGAGTAAAAACCGAGACCAAAATGCCCGATGATATTGCCTTCTTGATATTTTTCTAAAAACTCTGCGGCACTCGAAAAAGCGACTTCAGAAAGATAGCGTTGCGCCTCATCAGCCGTCAGACCAATACCCTTGTCTCTAATCGTAAGGGTTTTACCTTTTTTATCAAGGACAATTTCTATACGTGTGTCGCCGATTTCACCTGCAACGTCACCCCGTTTGGCAAGCGTCTGCAATTTTGTCGTGGCATCAACAGCATTTGACACCAATTCACGAAGGAAAATCTCTTGGTCGCTGTATAGGAATTTTTTAATAATGGGAAAGATATTCTCTGTTTGGACTGAAATATTGCCTGTTATCATACTAAATTCTGTTTGTTATTGATTGAAATACGTAATTTTTTTATTCTGGATTTTTTTTAATGTCTATTTGAGACTTTTCATAAACCTATAAATCAAATGCAGTGCCACCGCTTTATAACTGACAAAATGTCATTATTTGGAAAGAAAGTTTAGCGGTCAATAGCTTAGTCGTTAAGTAGTTGCATTTTTTTTATTATATCACTTTCGAAAAACACAAACAAAGTTATGAATAAACTGTTTTTCTGCGGGTTTCTACTCCTGCTTTTAGGTAGCTATATCTGAACCATGTGGGATTAATTACTTCTTTACCGCGGCAAGATATTTTGTTATTGAAAAGGGCTTGATAATCAATGGATTACCAAGCCCTTTTCAATAACAAAATCCTTTAAATATCTGAATTTATAGTGCCGCCGCCGCCATAAACGATTTACGTTCAAGCTTAGGAACAACACCTTGCAAAGATTCAAAACGATAACCTTTCGCTGTGAAATGCTCCAAAACCCGTGGTAAAGCATATTCCATACGGTCAAAAGCCTTCAAACTATCGTGAAAAACAACGATTGAGCCGCGTTTTGCGCTCAAAATGACGTTTTCAAAAACAGCTTCTTTGGATAGGTCAGTGTCAAAATCACCACTCAAAACATCCCACATGACGATACGGTAATGCCTTGTTAAAAACTGCGTTTGGCTCGGTGTCAAACGACCATAAGGCGGACGGAAAAGCCCTGAATTGACCAAGTGAGCACAGTGGCGAACATTGTGAAAAAACGGAATATTATCCGTGTTCCAACCACTCAAATGGTTGAAGGTGTGGTTGCCAACCTGATGCCCTTCTGCCAATACTTGTTGAAATACTGAGGGGTACTTCCGAACATTGTCACCCACGCAAAAAAAGGTCGCTTTGGCGTTATACTTTGCTAATTGTTCTAAAACCCAAGGCGTTACCTCTGGAATCGGACCATCATCGAAAGTAAGATAGAGGACTTTTTCCTCCGTTTTTATGTTCCATGTAAAATTCGGGAACAGGCTTTCAAGGAATCGTGGCGTTTTGATAAGATACATAATTTGTTGATTTATAGGCTTTTACGAGAATATAGTTTATGGAAAATTGATTATTATTGTATGTACGTTGTTTTTTTAATCCTAATGTTAGATTCAATATATCAAACAAAAAAAAACGCTTAGTGTTTCTTGAAAACTAAGGTATTTGATAATAATAATTTTGTTAGCCGTTTCAAATAGAGGAGTGATTTGAGTTCGTAGAGGACGCTTGGTTTCGATTATACTAAATCAACGTTTCGTTGTTGGGTCGTGCTGCCTTGTTTTTGTTTTTTTCAAAAATAAATTTTCAATTAATACGCCATTTTCAAAAATAAATTTTCTCGAACAGAAAAAAATTGAAATTTAGAGCCGAAAAATTGCTTTTCAAGATAATTTTAACTAAAATACTATTGCCTTTGACAAATAATGTATTGATGAAAATCTGGAAAATACATAAATCTTTTCTTAAAATAATTAAATTCCAACAAGTGGAAATTTAATAGAAAATGCCTTTAAATCGTTGTTAATCAATTATTTAGAAATTCATCGCCCTTCATTTACAATTCATCATTTCATTGATGTACCTTTGCGCCGCAAATCATAACCGGTTAAAATAAAAATATATACATCTATTATGACTTAATTATAGTCATGTAGGTACATTTTTTCTGAGATTAAAATATAAAATATGAGTATTCGCGTTCGATTCGCGCCCAGTCCAACAGGCGCATTACATATCGGCGGCATTCGCACCGCTTTGTTCAACTATCTTTTAGCTAAAAAACACGGTGGTACATTCATCCTTCGCATAGAAGATACCGACCAAACCCGCTATGTTGAAGGTGCGGAACAATACATTATTGACGCTTTAAAGTGGTGCGGCATCTCTCCTACTGAGGGGGTCGGTTTTGGCGAAGGACCGTATGCGCCTTACCGTCAATCTGACCGTTTCAAGCAAGGCGTTTATCAAAAATATGCCAATGAATTGATTGACAAAGGTTTAGCTTATTTTGCTTTCGATACACCCCAACAACTCGAAGCGATGCGCAACACGCTGCAAGCAGAAGGTGCTAAAAATCAATCGTACAGCCACGCTACACGTATGCGCGAAGATTTGGGTTTGCAAAACTCTATGTGTCTTTCTGCCGATGAAGTTCAAACCCGCATTGCTGCTGGTGAATCGTATGTTGTTCGCTTGAAAATTACGGGGAATCAATTAGTTACATTGACTGATATTATACGTGGCGAAGTCACTTTTAATACAAATGAACTCGACGACAAAGTGCTTTTGAAAGCGGACGGTATGCCCACTTATCATTTAGCGAATATTGTTGATGACTACGAAATGAAAATTTCTCACGTCATTCGTGGCGAAGAATGGTTGCCTTCAGCAGGACATCATGTTTTGATATATCGCGCTTTCGGTTGGGAATCTGTGATGCCACAATTTGCGCATTTACCTTTGATTTTAAAGCCTGACGGCAAAGGCAAATTGTCAAAACGGGACGGTGCAAAATTCGGTTTCCCCGTTTTTCCTTTGGAATGGAACGATGCCGACCCGACAAAATCATTTGAAGGTTTCCGCAGCATCGGTTTTGACCCACGTGCCGTTGTCAATTTCCTTGTTATGTTGGGTTGGAATCCAGGTACAGAGCAAGAGATTTTCAGCCTTGATGAACTGGCAGCGCTTTTTTCTCTTGAAAAAATACACAAAGCAGGTGCGCGATTCGATTACGACAAAGCCAAATGGTTCAATCAACAATACCTTCATGCCACTTCAAATGAGGATTTGGCGGCGCAATTGCACCCCCTCAGTATAGAACGTGGTTACGCTGTTTCGGAAGAAAAATTGGCACAATTTGCCCGTTTAATGAAAGAACGTGTTTTGTTTTTCAATGAATTTTTAGAAAAAGGCTACTATTTCTTTGAAGATGTGAAAGAATACGATGCGGCAAACGTTACAAAACGTTGGAAACCTGAAAACCGCGAAAAGTTCAATGATATGCTCAACATGATGCAAACTTTGGACTACACCGACCCCCTCAGTATGGAACACGCCACGAAGGAATGGATAAACGCTAACGGCTTGAAAATGGGCGAAATCTTACCGATTTTGCGGATTGGTTTAGCGGGTACGATGCAAGGTCCCGCTATTTTTGATATGGCAGCGTATTTTGGAAAAGACGAGACTTTGCGTCGTTTGAAAAGAGCTTTTGCAGAGTTTGATAAGTGGCAATCTCTTTAATCTTTTTTTAACAAAAGACATTATCTTTGTCTAAATATCTGATTTTGAGCTATTACAGACATCAAACAACCTAAATGTAAATGAGAAAACTTAATTTTCTTTTTTGGAATTTGAATAGGAAAAAGGTAATCAATGAAGTCATTAATATTGTTGCGCATTACAATATTGATGTCGTTATTTTAGCTGAAAGCGAAATAAGTCCGAGTGAATTACTTTTAAATTTGAATAAAACGGATGTTTTGTTTTCAGCAAATCACCCATTATCACAATGTCAAAAAATTCAAATTTATTCAAAATTTGATTATAGTTTTATCAGTCCACATGAAGAAGATAGTAGGGCAACAATTAGAAAGTTGGAGTTGCCTTTGTTTGAGGCGATTAATATTGTTGCCGTACATTTACCCGATAAAAGTAAACACACTGATGAAAGTCAATCAGAAAATGTTTCGCTATTTGTTGATAAAATAAGCCGTTTTGAAAAGGAAAATACGGATAGAACAATAATTGTTGGAGATTTCAATATGAATCCTTTTGAAAAAGGAATGGTGAAAGCTAACGGGTTTAATGCGGTCATGTCGAGTCAATTATCACAAAATGAGAAAAGAACAGTACAAGGTCGTGAATACAAATATTTCTACAATCCGATGTGGAGTTTATATGGCGATGTCAAAAACAATGTAGCTGGAAGTTATTACTATAATCACAGCGAATTAGTTACCTTTCAATGGAATGTTTTTGACCAAGTGCTTATTCGACCAAGTTTAATCCCGAACTTTATTAAGGAAAGCATCGTTTTCTTAGATAGTGATGGAGAAAAAAGTTTGTTAACCAAAAAGGGTTTACCTAATAAACGCTATTCCGATCATTTACCTTTATTTTTTACAATTAAATTGAATGAACTATGATGACTAAAAGTAAAAACAATGATTTATGGGCAGAGATTCCAGAAGTAACAGAACTTACGCCAAAAGATTTGATGAAAGAGCAAGCCGCTTATCTTAAACAAAAAACAAAGGGTTTGCTAAATGCTGAAGTAAGTACAAGCAGAACAATAAATGGGGATGAGATAATAACACCTCAATATATGAATGAGACTTTTACTCAGACGTTTTCTTTAGTTGTACCGACATTGAAATATCGGTACGACCTTTTTTCTGTTTCTCATTATATTTTAGGTTATCCAGCAGAGTTTCATTACGATGATGATAAAAAAATGATAGCGAATACTGAAGCAGAGTTTTTAAATATACTAAAATATATCTTAAGTTCAGATAAAACAAGTCATATTTTAGCTTCTCTATTAGCACAGGCAAGAGCATAAATAACTGATTTTGAAATGATTAAAGAAATAAAAATAGAAAACTTCAAGTCAATCGAGTCCCTCAATCTGGAATTGGGTCGGCTCAATGTGTTTATTGGGGCGAATGGGAGTGGGAAGTCGAATATTTTGGAGGGGATAGCGTTTGGGAGTGCTGCTATGGAAGAAAAAGTTGACTATGAATTTCTCGCAAATAGAGGTATTAGAATTGCTGATTATTCTTCTATGAAATCAAAATTTGATTCCAATCAGCTAAATAATCCAATTTTTATAAAGTGGAAAAATGAAATAACATCTTGGAGTATGTTAATTCAAAATGATGAAAAAAATCATGATTCATGGAAAGTCAATGGAAGTTTAGAACAAGAGATAAAATTAGTTGAAAAGAAATCCGAGAAACTATTGAAAAAGCAATTTAAAGATAATAGTTGGATAGAAGATTTAAAAAAATCGAACAATGATGTTGAAGACTTTTATGTTAAGAATTTTCTAAGTGCGTTTATAGATTTGATTGAACACAACGGTTTCGAGCCCACAACTATGAAAATTCCAGAAAACATTCGTCCATTTTTCGCTTCACAGATCGAAAAGAATTTTAAAGACAACGGTGCAGAGGATTTTCTTAACTTTTTTATTTTTACCCCTGAAAATTATTTCCTTCGTCGTTTTGAAGAAGAAGGGCAAATTAAACCATTAGGTATTCGCGGGGAAGGGCTATTCAGTCATATTGTGAAAATTTTTAGAGAAAAACCCGATTTATTCAAAAAAATAAACGAACACCTCCAATTACTCGATTGGTTCGACGGCTTTGAAATTCCAAACGACTTAATGTTTACAGAAAAGCGTATCAAAATAAAAGACCGTTTTTTAGAAGACGGTTTACAATATTTTGACCAACGCAGTGCCAACGAAGGCTTTTTATATTTACTCTTTTATCTAACGCTTTTTATCAGCGACGAAACGCCAAAGTTTTTTGCCATTGACAATATTGACAATGCCATGAATCCTAAAATGGGTAGCGAATTGATAAAAATCTTAGCAAAATTGGCAAAAGAACATGATAAACAAACTATTTTAACGACTCACAACCCCTCAGTATTGGACGGTTTAGATTTGATAGATGATGACCAAAGGCTCTTTGTCATCTATCGTAATGCCGATGGGCATACAAAAGCTCGAAGAATTACGTCAAAAGAAGTACCTAATGGTGTTGAATCGGTTCGTTTATCAGAAGCTTTTATACGTGGGTATATCGGTGGTTTACCTAAAAATTTCTAAACTATGGTTTCATTTGGTCTTGTTTCAGAAGGTCCAAGCGACCAAATTGTGATTGAAAATATCCTTTTCGGACTTTTCAAAAATCCTGATTTGGCAATAAACCGTTTGCAACCCAAGCCGAGAGAAGCGGGGAATTGGGTGAAAGTTTTGGATTATTGTAGTTCCTCTGAATTCAAATCTGCTTTGACATTTAACGATTATTTGATAGTCCAGATTGATACCGATGTTTTGATAAGTGAACAACTACCCCCTCAGTATAAAATCGATTTGCCCACAGATTTGACTGTTGCAGAAATTGTAGAACGAGTAAGCCAAAAACTGATTGGTTTGATAGATGATGCAAATGGTTTTTGGCAGAATCATGGCGAAAAAATCATTTTTGCGATTTCTGTCCACGCTATTGAATGTTGGCTTTTGCCTGTTTATTACAGAAGTCAAATCCAAACGGCTTCCAAAACGACGGGTTGTTTAAAGGCTTTAAATAAAGTTTTAAATACCCAAGAAGGCTTTACAATTGATGCCAAAGAAGAAAGATATTACACTAAACCTTCTAAAAAACTAAGGAAGGAAATCCATCATATTTATACGTTCAATCCAAGTTTGAATATTTTTGTTGAAAACATTCAAGCAAAAAATATCGTCATCGAAGATAACGAGGTCTAATTGTATATGTCAAAACCAAGCATTCCCGAAGGAACACGCGACTTTTCGCCCGAAGTAGTGGCAAAGCGCAACTATATATTCGACACCGTTCGTAAGGTGTTCGTCAAATACGGCTTTCAACCGATTGAAACGCCGACGTTGGAAAAACTATCAACGCTCACAGGTAAGTACGGCGATGAGGGCGACAAACTGCTCTTCAAAGTGCTGAACAATGGCGATTTTTTGGCGAAAGCAAATAAAGACGCTTTGGCGGCGATGAACTCGTCGAAATTGATTTCGAGTATCGCTGATCGTGGTTTGCGCTATGACTTGACGGTGCCGTTTGCCCGTTATGTGGTGATGCACCAAAATGATATTGTTTTTCCTTTTAAACGTTATCAAATTCAACCTGTTTGGCGGGCTGATCGTCCGCAACGAGGACGTTATCGGGAATTTTATCAATGCGATGTGGACGTTGTCGGTTCCAATTCATTGGTTTATGAAGCGGAATTGGTGCAGATTTATGATGAAGTTTTTGCTAATTTAGGATTGGATGTTATCATCAAAATCAACAACCGCAAAATCCTTTTCGGCATGGCAGAAGCGGCTGGTATTCCTGACAAATTCATGGATATGACGGTGGCGATTGACAAGCTCGATAAAATTGGTTGGGACGGTGTGGCTAAGGAATTGACTGACCGAGGCATTGGTGACGAAGCTATCGAAATGATTTCTAAATTGCTGAAAGTCAATAATTTAACCGATTTGGAAAAATTTGGTGACAAATCTGAATCCTTACTGAGGGGTATCCAAGAGCTAAGAACTTTCCATGAATACTTCGGTTTTAAAGGTTCTAAAAACGAAGTGCGTTTTGACATTACCTTAGCACGGGGTTTGAATTATTACACAGGCTGTATTTTTGAAGTGGCTGCAAAAGATGTCAAAATGGGCAGCATCGGCGGCGGCGGACGTTATGATGATTTGACGGGCGTGTTTGGTTTGAAAGGTGTTTCAGGTGTAGGTGTTTCGTTTGGTGCAGATAGAATTTATGATTGTTTGGCTGAACTCGACCTTTTTCCAAAGAACAATGAGCAAAGCCTAAAACTGCTTTTTGTCGCTTTTGATGCTGAAACACACCGTTTTGCCTTCAAATGTTTGAACGAAACACGTGCAGCAGGTATCAATTCTGAAATTTATCCCGATGCGGTGAAGTTGAAAAAGCAAATGGATTATGCCAACAAACGCGGCGTGCCTTATGTCTGTTTGATTGGTTCTGACGAAATGGACAGTGGTCTTTTGAGTTTGAAGAATATGGGGACGGGCGAGCAGGAAAAATTGAGTTTAAGTGCTATTATTGGAAAAATGTAAAAAAAGTTTGGACAAAGGTACCTAATTAGGTACCTTTGTCCAAATTTTAGGACAAGATGAATAGGTATAATGAATTAACAGACAATTGAAATTTTAAAAACACCTTAAAAACAGATTTAAATGCCTGTTATTGAGAGTTTAAACGGAATTAAAATCTCCATTTATTATAACGACCATGTTCCACCGCATATACATGCTCGTTATGCGGAATTTGAAGCGTTAGTAGATATTAGAAAAGTAGAGGTTTTTCGGGGAGAATTACCAAGTAGTAAGATTAAGCTCGTATTGAAGTATGTAAAAGAAAACGCAGATGAATTATTAAATTTATTTTATGAATTGAATCCAACTATCGAAAGAATTTAAGTTATAGGAATTTGTAGTAAAAATTGTAAAAATTAAATATAGGTTTCTAAGAGTTGTTAATTTCGAATAGCAACTTTTAGAAGCATTAAAATTGTTAAATAAAAAAGATGCTTCCACGTATCACTAAAATAATTCAGGTCGAACCTTTTAAAATCTTATTGCTCTGGAATAGTTCAGAAGTGAGAGAGATTGATTTTGATATTTTTTTCAAAAAATGGGTAACAGAAAACAATCAAAATCTTCTCCGTTTGGAGAATTATGAAGATTTTAAGCAGGTAACTCTTTCTGATGAAAAAACCTTGATTTGGCATAATTTATCCACTTCTTTTACTTTCAAAGGGCAAACCATTTCTGCTCCGCTTGATTTAGATCCTGATGTCATTTATAAAAATAGCCGATTAATAAAAAGAATAGAACGTATTTCAATAGGACATCTATTGAAAAAAGCACGTGAAGAGGCTAATCTCACACAATTACAAGTGGCTCAGAACTCTGGCACTACACGGAACTATATATCCCGTATCGAAAATGAACAATCTGAAATTCAGCTTGATACACTTCAAAAAATAATAGAATTAGGTATGGGACGTAAATTGAAATTGGAAATTATTTGATTTTGTTATTAAAACACATGGGATGTTGAAGAATGTTCTCAATCCTTCAACATCCCATACATATCGCCAAACTTCTTCTTCAAAGCAAACCACTCGTCACGTATTTGTGCAGCCATGATAAAATCGTGGTCATTGGCGGCATCTTTCATCTTCTTTTCGGTTTGGTCTATCATTTTTTTGAATTGTTCACGACTCATATAGTTCGTAACGGGGTCGGCAGCGAGGCTCAATTCCACGGGTTCGATATAGGCTCTGTTGTTTTTACCTCTGATATCGAGGATAGAACCTGCGGCGATGATTTCCTCACGTGTCCGTGCAACTGTGCGTGGCGTGATGCCATTTTCTTCATTATATGCCATTTGAATGGAGCGACGACGGTTGGTTTCGTCCATTGTTCGACGCATCGAATCCGTAATTTTGTCGGCATAAAAAATGACTAAGCCGTTGACATTACGGGCGGCACGTCCTGCGGTTTGCGTCAGTGACCGAGCGTTTCTTAAAAAACCTTCTTTGTCGGCATCTAAAATCGCTACGAGCGAAACTTCGGGTAAATCCAAGCCTTCACGTAGCAAATTGACACCAACTAAGACATCAAAATCGCCTAATTGGAGGTCTCTCAGTATTTCCATGCGCTCCATTGTATCTACTTCCGAATGAATATAACGCACTTTAATATCCAATTTCGCTAAATATTTTGACAACTCTTCGGACATCCGTTTGGTCAAAGTGGTCACCAAAACCCGTTCGTTGCTTTCAATCCGTTTGTGGATTTCATCTAATAAATCATCTACTTGATTGATGGACGGACGCACCTCAATCGGCGGGTCAAGCAAGCCCGTTGGACGGACTATTTGTTCAACAACGACCCCCTCAGTAGCTTCGAGTTCATAGTCTGCGGGCGTTGCCGAAACGAACACTACTTGATTAATCATACTCTCGAACTCATTGAAATTCAAGGGTCTATTGTCCATCGCACTTGGCAAACGGAAGCCGAAACTGACCAAACTTTGCTTTCTGGCACGGTCGCCACCCCACATACCGCGGATTTGTGGCATCGTTGCATGGCTTTCATCAACAAACATAATATAGTCATTGGGAAAATAATCGAGCAAACAGAAAGGTCTATCGCCCATTTTTCGGCGATCAAAAAACCGTGAATAGTTCTCAATACCTGAACAATAGCCCAATTCTTTTATCATTTCAAGGTCAAAATTCGTCCGTTCTTCGATGCGTTTGGCTTCAAAAGACTTGCCTTCGCGCTTGAAATATTGGATTTGTTCGTACAATTCGTCTTGAATTTGGCGAATCGCTTCGTGGATAAACTCTTTCGATGTAACATAAAGATTGGCAGGGAAAATGGCGGCAGTGTCCATAGATTCGCCACGTTGTCCTGATTCCACATCAATCATATCAATACTTTCGATTTCGTCACCAAAGAAAACGATGCGGTAGCCATAGTCCACATAAGGCAAATTAATATCAACTGTATCGCCCCGCACTCGGAACATGGCGCGCCCAAGCTCCCCCTCAGTACGAGAGTATAAACTTTGAACCAATGAGTACAAAAACGCATTGCGCGAAACGACCAAACCTTTATAAATACGAATAATACCTGACTCATAATCTTCGGGATTGCCCATACCATAAATACATGATACAGAGGCTACTACGATAATGTCACGCCGTCCAGACAACACCGAACTCGTCGCCCGCAGCCGCAGTTTATCCACTTCTTCATTGATTTGCATATCTTTTTCGATATAGGTATCGCTGACCGAAATGTAGGATTCTGGCTGGTAATAGTCATAGTAGGAAACGAAGTATTCGACGGCGTTATGTGGGAAAAACTGCTTGAATTCACCGTACAATTGTGCTGTTAAGGTCTTATTATGAGTCAAAATTAAGGTTGGGCGATTCAAATTTTGAATCACATTAGCCATCGTAAATGTCTTGCCAGAGCCTGTGACACCGAGCAAAACCTGCGCTCTATCGCCTTTCAAGATGCCTTCTGTGAGTTGCGCAATGGCTTCTGGTTGATCGCCTGTTGGAACGTAATTGGAAACAAGTTTGAAATCCATAGTCTATCAAAATTATTTTTTGAACCCCAAATTTACGCCAACAAATCGTTTATTTTGAATATTTTTTCTAAAAAAATGTTTTTAATTTTGGTTGATTTCAAACAAAAGCCCCCCTCAGTAAAACTCATATTTTTTCAACATCAGCAGTAGGCAACCAACCATCTTCACCATTAGGCAATTTAACTTTCGTCATTGTACCAATGATGTCTAATATTTCGATTTTTAAACCTTCGTGCAGATTGTTAATAGTTGTAGCGTTGGGGTCGGGTGCATTTTTTAAGGCAGTTTCATGGTTTATGACGATGCCATAAGGCGTTCTCATGACGGATGCAGCCGTTTGTGCCAGTAAAAAAAGGAAAATACTGAGGGGTACGGCGGTTAAACCAGTGACAAAACCGTATTTTTTTCGCTGCCTTTCGTTGTCCAAAAGCCAAAATGCAAAACCAATGGCTCCTAACCATAAAAAAAGTAAACCAAACGTTGCCCAAGAGTCGGCTGGAAAAAAACCACGCAGGTTGTGCCACCAACGGATGAAAAAGACGGTCGTCACAGGTTCAATATCATCACTCACCCGCGTTCGTGCGATAACGAGATTCTGTTGGATATCCACATCGGTGGGGTCAAGTCGCAGAGCGCGTTCATAATTTAGCAGCGACAAACCGATTTGGTTGAGCCGAAAATAAGCATTTCCTAAATTAAAAAACAGTTCTTTTGAGAATACATTGCCACTTTTCAGAATGCTTTCATAGCCATCGGCTGCCAAGCGATAGTTACCTTCCTGATAGGCTTGATTGGCTTCTGCGAAAACATGTTGTGCATCGGCAGCCCTTAGGCTTCCCATCTGGGCAAGGCATAAAATCGAAAGAAATAGCCTGATTATCAATCTGTTATATATTTGTATCATTGATAGTAGTACTTTCCGTCGTTTATTAAAATCAAAAGGCAGTTAATACTTGGAGTGATTACCCCCTCAGTATCAACTGCCTTTTGGATGTGTTGTGTATAACGAGCTTCATCGTTAGATATTCATAAAAAAGAATTTTTATTTCACAACTGGAACGCTATTCATATTGCCATTTAAGATATAAGCAACGAGAATAACAAAAAGGAGAATAGCGATGAGGAAATAACCAAAGCACCAGCCTTTTTTGCCATAATTTAAATCATTACTAGCCATATTTTTTTTTTTATTATTTTAATGAAAAGTTGGTCGAAATCCGAACATGCCGCAAAAGTAAGTTCTTAATGTATTATGGCAAAACGTTTTGCTAAGTTATTGGTAAATTGGTGAATGGTTATTTGTAAATTAGGGATTGGTTGTTAGTTACTCACCAATAACAAATCCCTAATTTACAAATAACCATTCACCAATAACTAATCCCGAGACACCGAATCCACGTATTCCGTTAACAGCCGAACGCCGTAAGCGGTGGCATTGCGGTGCGTGCCCAATTCAGAGGAAATAATTGCCATCGCAGCGATGTCTAAATGTGCCCAAGAAGTATGATTATCTATAAAAAATTCGAGAAACTTGGCGGCTGTAATTGCGCCTGCTACGGGTTTACTGCCGAGATTGGCAATGTCTGCCACATCGGATTTCATATCCTCGAAATAGGCCTCCCACATCGGCATACGCCACAAACGTTCGCCTGTTGCATCACCCGCTTTTGTGAGGGCAGCCGATAATTCGTCGTTATTAGAGAACAAACCAGCGGCATTAAAACCTAAAGACGTAACGACATTGCCTGTCAAAGTCGCTAAATCTATCATAACATCTGGATTGAATTGCTTTTTCATATAAGCCAAACCATCGGCGAGAACAAGCCGTCCTTCTGCGTCAGTGTCAATGACTTCAATTGTTTTACCTGAATAAGAGTCTATAACATCACCTGGACGTGTACCCGCACCGTCCACCATGTTTTCAGTGGCGGGAACGATGCCTATAAGATGAACGGGCAGTTTGAGTTTTGCCACCAATTCCATTGTGCCGAGTACAGCCGCCGCGCCGCCCATGTCGGATTTCATGAGGTACATATTACTCGAAGGCTTGATACTGATGCCGCCTGTATCGAATGTCACACCTTTACCAATCAGCCCCACTGACTTCTTAGCATTTGGGTGTTTATATTCCATGATGATAAAGCGCGGCTCTTGCTCACTGCCTGCGTTGACAGACAGTAGAGCTTTTAAACCTGTTTCAATACATTCTTTTTTATCGAAGGCAGTGACGCTGTAATTGTGCTTTTTGCCAGAATTGATTGCCCAATCAGCGAGATACTGAGGGGTCTTGTAATTGGGTGCGGCATTGACCAAATCCATAATTTGAATTTGGGTTTCGGCAGACATAACAGCTTGATTGGCGATTGCTTCTGCGCTTTCGACATTGTTTTTAACAAAAATCGTTAATACTGCATTGTCTTTTGATAGTGGATGTTGGCTATTGTTTTCAGATTTGTAGAGACCGATGCGGTATGAACCGAGCAAAGTGCCGTTGACAGCCGATTTTAAAAAGGCATTTTCATCGAAGTTGGCATGTATAAAATCAAGTGCAATTTGCCCGCCATTAAACTTCGATTTTTGAGAAAAAGAAAGGTTTCTAAATGCCAAAAGGACATCGTTGCTGTTAGGTCTTTCGCCCAAACCCAGAAGGTAAATGCGGGTTTGACCCTTGTAAAAATAGGTCATTTCCTTGAAATCGCCTTTGAAATCGGTTTTTAATCGCTCCGCAGCGATATCGAAAGTCGTACCAATGGTTTCGAGAGCACTATTTAAAGTGTCATTTTTCAACATCGGAATAATGACTGTCCCAAAGTTTTCTGTATCGAATGTTTTATTGATTAATATTTTCATGCGCCGACAAGACAAGGTTTGATGGGTTTTTGAATAAGGTTATTACACGCAGTAAATTTTTTATGTTTTTCTCTATTTTTATATCAATAGTGTGTAGAGCACAAAGATCTGTTTAATTAATTTGAAATTTGACTTTTGTTTCACTTTTTTAAAAAGTAATGTTATGTTTAATGTTGAATAACAATTTCGTACAAATTTAAAAATAAAATATCAATAAACAACAGTCATGTGCCCTTTTTAAGGTATCCTACAAAAATGATAATTTATAGCAGTTGAAGGAATGAGGAATCAATTGTCCTTTTTATGAAAAAAACAACCATTCTACGGCTTTCGGAAACTCTTCGCCCCACCGTCTTTCATTGTGTAAGCCATGTGGGTCAATAGATTTTTTGAATTGAATTTTTGTCTCATCAAAGCCATGATCTTTCAGGTTCTGTTGAAAATGCTCAATATTGGGTACCATACTCGAACCTTCCATGCCTCCAGCATAAGCATATATTTTAGTCGGGCTGGGTTGTAAAAAATGAATGGTATTAAAAGGCACATTTTGCATTGCCCACAACGATGGCGAAAAAATCATCAAACGCCCAAATACTGAGGGGTACATCAGAGCCGCATAAATCGTAATCAAACCGCCCATCGAACTACCGCCCATACCCGTGTGAAGCCTTTCTGGAAGCGTCCGAAACTGCTCGTCAATGTGCTTTTTCAAGGTTTGGGCAATAAAACGAACATATTTACGCCCCGTTGATTTGCCCAATTTACGGTTATTGACAGGCGGTAAAAACTCGCCAACACGTTCCGAACCGCCATGGTCAACAGCGACAATGATGATGTCGCCCATGCCTTTTTCGGCAAGGACGGCTAATTTTTTATCAATACCCCAATTACC
>JAYVFS010000272.1:0-8435 GCA_043772905.1 Saprospiraceae bacterium
TCGCTTTGAAATCTAAACTTTATCATGTCGCGCTTAAAGCAGCTTTCAAAGAACTTCGTTTTTTAAACTCAAAAATTCAAGTTGCGTAACTTGAGTTATCTTAGAAGACTTACATGATGAAAATGTCTTGACGGCACATGAAATCCTTTACTTTATTGACACTGTTTTCTATATAAAACCTGAAATTTTTTGGCGTTAAGTAACGTGTAAATAATAACGTCCCTTGTTTAGGTATCGCATACAAACCGTTTATATCCGATTTATTGGCATACATAAACAATACGACCAAATAAAAGATATCGAAAATATTTAAAACACACGCAAAAATGGTCATAAAAGCGATAAAATCAGAAGCAGACTACAATAAGGTATTAGAACAAATTGATACATTGGTGGATTGTGTCGAAGGGTCAGCAGAAGAAGACCTTTTAGAATTCCTGTCTATTTTAGCCGATGATTATGAAAATAAACATTATCCGATTACTGCACCTGACCCAATCGAAGCCATAAAACTGCGCATGGAAGAGTTGAATCTCAAGAATAAGGATTTAGCCCCCTATTTTGGCAGTGCCAGCAAAGCATCCGAACAACGTATGTAAGGCTGTCTATCAAAAGTCCCCCTCAGTATTTTTACAATTTTTTAAGTTCATTTTTAATGAAAGTTTCTAAAGTCTTTTTGTTAGGCAGTTCTAACAAATATTTAGAGACAAAGAGAAGGTTATCCATACCTGCAGTAGCATATTCGACAAGTGTTTCATTTTTACCTGTTACCAATAAAATACCGACAGGTGGATTGTCATCGGGTCGCATAACTTCATTCTTATAATAATTTAAATACGTATTCAATTGTCCTGCATTGTTGTGATTAAAAACATCCACCTTTAAATCTACTAAAACATGACATTTTAGAATACGATGATAAAAAACTAAATCTATAAAGTAATAGTCCTGACCGATTAAAATCTTCTTTTGTCTGGCTTCAAAACAAAAACCATGTCCCATTTCTAATAAAAACTCTTGTAAATGGTCAAGAAGGGCTATTTCAAGGTCTTTTTCCTCAATGGCATCCTTTGCTTTAATGCCTAAAAATTCAAAAAAATAAACAGATTTAACTATATCATCAGAAGTATTTTGCTCCGCTTGGAGGTTGACGATTTCAGCTAACTTTTCAGGTTTTTGGCTCAATCCACTTCTTTCAAAATATAAACTATTGATTTGTCGCCTCAATTCGCGGACACTCCAACAACCTTTTATACATTCTAATTCATAAAAAGTCCGTTTGAGAGCATCATTGAGGAGAGTCAATTCTGCAAAATGTGAAAAGGAGAGGTGCTTCAAAAGTATTTGAGGTGCAATCAATAAATCTACATGGCTCAATTCGGGGGACAGTGTTCCCCGAATTGACCAGCCTTCAAAAATAGGCAGAGAGAATGCTTCCTTTTTATCCAAAATATCTTGTTGAAATACAGTATTAAGGGATGAGTAAACCGTATAAAAAAGCCGATAACGCCTTAATTCCCTTTCATGTACATTAGAAATGCCTTTTTGCGCCAATACTTTGGATAAAGAAATCAGTAGTTTTTCGCCGTATTTAGCTCTGTCCTGACCATTTTGTTCAAATTCAAAGATATAAAATCCTATCAACCAATTGCGTAAGGTCAAGTTTCGATTAATCGCATGAACAGCAGCTTGCTTTAGGGCTATATGGGTTTGTTGGATGGTGTTTGTTAAAATATCGAACGTCATAATATGCTTTTTATAAATTAACGTTAGGAGGTATCTGTTCCATTTGTTTTACAAAAATACTTTTTTTTATTAAAATACACTTTTTTGTTAAAAATTCGCAAATAAGAAACATCCGCGCTGATGGCTCTATTTTAACAACGCACGGCGTTATTACAAATTGAAATGGCAATATTTTCGGCGAAAATGCCTATATATTTGGAACGGATGGCATTATTGCAAAATCAAATGCCAATATTTTCGGCGCAAATGGCTTTATTTTTGGAACGGATGGCGTTATTTTTGGAACGCACGGTGTTATTGCAAAATCAAATAGCGTTATTTTCCGCGCAAATGGCGTTATTTTTGGAACGCACGGTCATTTTACAAATCCTAACAGCTAAATCATCAAGGGAAAAGACATAAATGAAGAACGGTAATGTTTAAATACCCACACCAAAGGCTTATTTGATTGGACGGAAGGCGTTATCAAACAGTGAAAACCGCATTTTAGGCATGTAAAGAGTTATTTGAAGTGTCGCTATACTGTTTTTAAAGAATTTAACGCGATAAAAAGAAATCACGGAACAATTCATATTCTTTCTGCTCTTGAGCGACAAAACGCTGAAATAATCGCTCGCCAACATGTTTTTCAAGTGCCGAAATACCGACATCAATAAGGCGAATGCCTGGTTGTGTCAAAAAAATATTGTCGAATGAAAGTCCAGGCATATCAGAAGGGCGGCGCAAATCGCGGTGAACAAAGCCTGCTTTGTGTAGTTCTGCCAATTCACTTTCAAATACATCAAGAATGAGTTCTCTTTTTTCGTATTCAAAAGCCCGAAAATCTAAAGGATAAAGGCGTTCCATGACCAATACTTCGCCTTCTTCGCCAAATTCATCCAAGCGCACAAAATTGACGACCAAATTATTGATGGTATTGGCAAATTTCATCTTTTCCGCTTCTGACCCAATATCAGAACGTGTATCACCTGTGAAGATTTTCCCCACTTCTGTATCAGATAAAGCGATGACTGTATTATTTGCGCCCGATGATAAGGTTCTTGGATACCTTTTTTTCATTCCTTTTATTTTGCTGCAAGATAATCGTTTTCATTCAATAAAAACCCAAACAATTTTTAATGGTTGCTCATGTCTTTTCATCTGTCTAATGTTTTTCATTCGCAGCGATACCCCTCAGTATCTCCACAATATTCCGCGCGCCATTCAAAGTTTTGACGTTTTCTCTAATCAAAATGAAGTGTTTAGCCGATTGTTTGAACGACATTTGTTTGTTTTTACCTTCCGACATCACGTATTTCATCAAACGTTGAAACTGCTTCGTTTCATAAAAAGGCGATTGCGGATTGCCGACAAAAAAGGCTTGTAACTTATTGTTTTTCAAGACAATACGCTCAAAACTCAATTCCTTCGCCGCCCAACGCAAGCGCAAACCATCGAACAGTTCCTCGACTTGTACAGGTATTTTGCCAAAACGGTCGGTCATCATAGCGGCATAAGATTCGATGCCCGCTTCGTTTTCAATTTCGTCGAGTTGGGTATAAAGATTGAGGCGTTCCTGCGTGTTCGAGACGTACTCATCGGGTATGTGCATTTCGATATCGGTGTCAATCGAAACCTCATTAACGAAGGACGTTTTCTTATCCATTTCCTCTTTGAACAACTCTTTGAAGTCTGTTTGTTTCAACTCCATAATCGCTTCGTCGAGGATTTTTTGATACGTTTCGTAGCCCACGTCGGCAATAAACCCCGATTGTTCGCCACCCAACAAATTGCCCGCACCACGTATGTCCATGTCGCGCATCGCAATATTGAAACCATCGCCTAAGTCCGTAAATTCCTCCAATGTTTTCAAGCGCAAACGGGCTTCGGGCGTCAAAACACTGAGGGGGGGACTAAACAAATAACAATACGCTTTTTTGTTAGAACGACCCACACGACCCCGCAATTGATGCAAATCCGACAAACCAAACTTGTCCGCATTGTTAATCATTATCGTATTGGCATTTGCAATGTCAAGACCCGTTTCTATAATGTTGGTGCACACCAAAACATCGTGTTTTCTATCAATAAACTCCACTAAAGTCTCTTCCAATTTTTCAGGCGGCATCTGTCCATGCGCCATCGAGATATCAATATCGGGACAAAGCCCCCTCAGTAAAGCGACCATATCGGGCAGCGACGAGACGCGGTTGTGTACAAAAAACACTTGTCCGCCCCGCCCGACTTCCTTGTAAATCGCTTCCTTAATCACTTCATCGTTGAACACCCTAACTTCGGTTTGTATCGGTTGCCGATTCGGCGGCGGCGTCCTGATGATAGACAAATCCCTCGCCGCCATGAGCGAAAACTGCAAGGTGCGCGGAATCGGCGTTGCCGTCAAAGTCAAAGTGTCCACATTGACTTTGAATCTGCGTAAACGTTCTTTGGCAGCGACCCCAAATTTCTGCTCTTCGTCAATCACCAACAAACCTAAGTCCTTGAAAGCCATGTCTTTATTCAAAATGGCGTGCGTACCAATCAATACGTCCACCTTGCCGATTTTAGTGGCTTCCATGACTTCTTTTTTCTCTTTTGTTGTGCGAAAACGGTTGATATAGTCCACCGTTGCGCCAAATTCTCCTAAGCGTTCGCTGAATGTTTTGTAGTGCTGCATCGCCAAAATCGTCGTCGGAACGAGTATGGCGACTTGTTTTCCAGAGGTTACGGCTTTAAACGCAGCACGAATCGCTATTTCTGTTTTACCAAAACCGACATCACCACACACCAATCTGTCCATCGGATACGAGCGTTCCATATCGGTTTTGACATCGGTTGTGGCTTTGGCTTGGTCGGGCGTATCTTCGTACATAAACGAGGCTTCGAGTTCGTCTTGCAGATAATTATCTTTTGGAAATGCAAAACCACCCGCCGCTTTTCGAGCCGCATAGAGCTTAATGAGTTCAGCCGCAATGTCTTTAACTTTTTTCTTCGTCGCTCTTTTGAGGTTTTGCCAAGTATCAGAACCCAAGCGATTGAGTTTCGGCGGCGTACCATCTTTGCCGACAAAACGAGCGATTTTATGTAAAGAATTTATCGAAACGTAGAGCAAATCATTGTTAGAATACACCAAACGCACCGCTTCTTGTATCTGCCCATTGATATTGATTTTTTCCAAACCTGAAAACTTACCCACGCCGTGGTCAATATGCGTCACATAATCCCCTTCTTGCAATTCTTTGAGTATCCTCAAATTCAAAGATTGTTCCTTAGAAAACCCTTGACGTGTACGGGCGCGGTGGTATCGTTCAAAAATCTGATGGTCGGTATAACAAGCGACATTCAACTCTAAATCCACAAATCCCTCACGGATGGCTTTCAAAACGGGTTCAACTTTCGTCTTTGCACCTAAGTCATGGAAAATAGAAAACAGCCGTTGCATCTGTTTTTCATTGTCCGTAAACAAGTAATTTTTCAGTTTAGACGACTCATTTTCATGCAAATTATGAATCAACAAATTAAAGTTCTTATTGAACGAAGGCTGTGGTCTTGCTTTAAAATCAATCTTTTCTGAAATCCGAATACCCAAATCTGAAATTTTACCCCCCCTCAGTAAAACGAGGCTCAAAGTCTTCACATCCTCAATCACGTCATGCGGTTCAATGAACGCACGGTCTCTAAAAATCTCCTTGACTTCTTCGTCGCTTTCGTAGCGCAGTTTTTCGCCAAAGGCTTCCGCTTTTTCAAAACAGATTTGCAACCGGTCAATGAGGTTTTGAAAATCATGCGTAAAAATGACCGTATTTTGAGGCAAAATGGAAAGAATAGACGTTTTTTGAGAACGGTCAAAACGGGTATTGATATTTGGAACAATATTGACCGACCTAATTTTTTGTTGCGACAACTGCGTCGTCGGGTCAAACGTCCTAATAGATTCTACTTCCACATCAAACAATTCAATTCGATATGGATATTCATTGCCATAAGAATACACGTCAACAATGCCACCTCTAATCGAAAACTGACCGGGCGAATAGACAAAGTCAACCCGCAAAAAGCCAAATTCTATCAGCAATTCGCACATAAAATCAACATCCAAGTTTTCAGCAACAGAAATCGTTATCCGTTTTTCCTCCAAATACTGAGGGGCGACTACTTTCTCAAAAAGGGCTTCTGGATAAGTGACGATGACCTCTCCATGCGCCGTTGATTGAGCGAGTTTATTGATGACTTCTGTGCGTTGCAACACATTATTTGAGTTGATTTCTTCAAAATACGTGGGTCTTTTGAAGGAATCTGGCAAATAATGAATCGTTTTGGTCGTCATTAAATTCTGCAAATCGTTTTGCAAATAAGCCGCTTCGTCCTTGTCAATGGCCACAATGAGATAAGGCTGCGGGGCATTCATGTAAGTGCCAGCCAGTACAAAAGATTCCTGTGCGCCCATAAGCCCATTGAGTTGCAAGCGGGCAGGCGCATCGTTTTTCTGTAAAATCTCTGCGATTTGTATAACCTTCGGAGCAGTCCGATATCGTTCGATGAGTTGAGTCAATGTATCCACGGAGCAAAGGTAGAATATTTTGGATACTCTGTCTTAACAGTGACAATTTGGATGCCTTTCAAATTCATTAAAATGCCACAAACGCCTATCTTTGATTTTTCGACACATATATATATATGTAGGACAAATTCTCTCACCTGTTCTTTATGGACAATTGATAACTAAAACCTAAAACCATGCATTTCAGAACGTTTGACAAATCCGTTTATATAAACCGCAGAAGCGTCTTAAAAAAAGCAGTCGGTTCAGGTATCATTTTGCTGATGGGTAATGACGAGAGTCCGATGAATTATCGAGACAATACTTATGCTTTTCGTCAGGACAGCACCTTTTTGTATTACTTCGGTTTAGATGTCGCCCGTTTAGCTGCCGTCATAGATACCGAAAGTGGAGACGAAATCATTTTCGGCACTGAATTGACCATTGATGATATTGTTTGGACGGGTCTTTTGCGGTCAATAAGTGAAATGGCAAAACATGTGGGCGTTGATAAGACACAGCCTTATCCTACTATCGAGGTTTTTATCAAAAAAGCCTTGTCTTCGAAGCGCACTGTTCATTTTATTCCACCCTATCGAGGTGACAATACGATTAAGTTAGCGCAATGGTTGGACGTACCCGTGCAAGAACTTTCTACACAAGCGTCCATTCCCCTTGTAAAAGCCATCATCAATCAAAGGTCATATAAAGAAGAACGTGAAATTGCTGAAATTGACAAAGCAGTTTTGACCACAACAAATATGCACTTAGCTGCCATGCAATACGCCCGACCGGGTATGAAAGAATATGAAGTCGTGGCGAAGGTGCAAGAAGCCGCTTTTACTGAGGGGGGGCGTTTGGCGTTTCCAATTATATTGACGGTGAATGGCGAGACTTTGCACAATCATTATCATGGTAATACGATACGTGAAGGGCAAATGATATTGTGTGACGCGGGTGCGGAAAACGATATGCACTATGCGGGCGACATGACGTGTACTTTTCCAGTTGGCAAAAAGTTTATGACGAAGCAAAAAGAGATTTATGAAATCGTTTTGCACACACATCAAACAGCTGTCAGCCTCCTAAAACCGGGCGTGCTTTACAGGGACATATATATTAAGGCGTGTGAGACATTGGTTGATGGTTTAAAATCTGTCAATCTCATGCGGGGCGATGCTGCCGAAGCTGTTGCTGCGGGCGCACATGCGATGTTCTTCCAGTGCGGCTTGGGTCACATGATGGGTTTGGACGTCCACGATATGGAAGACTTGGGCGAACAATACGTTGGCTATACTGACTCCTTAAAGAAGAGTACTCAGTTTGGTATGAAGTCATTACGGCTTGGGCGGTCATTAGAGCCAGGTTTTGTATTGACCGTTGAGCCTGGCGTGTATATCATTCCGACATTAATTGACCAATGGAAAGCAGAGGGTAAGTTTAGGGACTTCATTAATTACGATGTTTTGGAGACTTATCGTGATTTCAGCGGCATTAGAATCGAGGAGGATTTCGTGATGACTACTGAGGGGTCTCGCTTATTAGGGAAAGCATTGCCTAAGACAATTAGTGCATTGGAAGCCATGCGTCAGTGATTAGAAACCGATTGAAATAATAAGGATTCCCATTGTTCCTAATTTCTAAAAATAGTGAAAAAAAATTTGATTGAGTGAAGTGATAGAATGGGGCAATACTGTTCTTACAACACTAAGTTTAACTTAAACTATTCGGGAAGAATTCGGGGTTGTTGCGGAATTAAATTTGGTTATTCTTTTTATAAAAAAATTACTTTCTGAAAAACTTTTAGAAAAGGCTTGCACAGGTGGATATGACGTTCTATCTTTGCATCGCTTTCGAAGGAAGGCAGTTAAAAATGAAGCAAAAACGAGCAACTTCAAAACAGTTTGAAAAAAAAATAAAAGTTTTTAATCAAAAGTTTTTGGAAACAAAAAAGCCTCGTATCTTTGCAGCCCAATAAGAAAAGAAAGCTACTAACGAGTAGTTTTAAAGATAAAAAACGATTAAAAGGCATTAAAGTGAACGAAAAGTAGCCATTAATGCCCGATGAAAGTTTCAAAGAGTTCATTGACAATTAGGGACAGAACAAGAGCACTTTTTAGGAAGTGCGAAAGAGGAATTAAGTTTAACTGAGAAATTATCAAGTTGTTTCTTT
>JAYVFS010000273.1:0-27512 GCA_043772905.1 Saprospiraceae bacterium
TTCACAAGCCGATGCACAGACTGTTGGTTATGATTGGAAAAATAATTATCTCTGCAATTTGTTCAATGAAAAAGCAATAAATGGCATGGCGAATGATACGGGAAGACTTTGGGCAATGATTGGTATGTTTTGTTTGTGTGTGAGTTCATCGCTCTTTTTTATTCGTTTTGCGCATAAAATAACGGCGGCTACGCCCGCCAAAATGATTAAATACTGTGGGGTCGGTTCTATGTTTTTTGCTTTGTTGGTCATTACACCTTATCACGATTTAATGACGACTTTGTCAAGTGTTTCTGCGCTTATTGCTTTGGTTTACATGACCTTTTTAATTTTAAAATCGAAACTGCATTTATTCAAATTATTAAGTATTTTGTGTCTCGTTGTTCTTTATCTCAACAATTACGTCTATTATACGCATCATTTTATAGAATTTTTACCTGTTTTACAGAAAATCAGCTTTGTTTTGGTCTTCCTTTTGATTTTAAGCTTAGATTACTTTACCACTAAAGAAGATTTAAAAACATGAAACATCAAGCACAATCCATCAGAGCGTTTATAGGCGCAAAAGATTTCGCCATATCCAGAGCTTTTTACAAAGATTTGGGATTTGAAGAATCCATCCTTTCAAAGAATATGTCTTATTTTAAAGTTGACGACGCATTGGGTTTTTATCTACAAGATGCTTTCGTCAAAGATTGGATTGACAACACAATGATTTTTCTTGAAGTTAACGATGTGGATGTGTATTGGCAAGAATTACAAAACTTGGGGCTTCATTTGAAGTATGATGGCGTGAGATTGTCGCCAATAAAGCAGGATGTTTGGGGAAAAGAATGTTTTTTGCACGACCCTTCGGGTATATTGTGGCATTTTGGCGCGTTTAATTAGGAGACACGAATTTCACGAATTTCACGAATTGTTTTTTTAATTTACATTTAGAAAGTTCTAAAATCAAATCATTTTAAATTCGTGAAATTCGTGAAATTCGTGTCTGAACTAACTCACTACTTTCCTTACAAATTCAGATTTTAAGCCCATTGAACCAAAACCTTCAATTTTGCAATCAATATTGTGGCCGCCATAAGCCAAGCGGGTATTTTTCACTTTAGTACCCGCTTTTATGGGTTTTGGTGCGCCTTTGACGGGTAAATCTTTGATAACCAATACAGTATCACCATTTTGAAGTTCATTGCCATTGGAGTCAATGACTTTCAAACTGAAGTCTTCGGTTACAACATCTTCGGGATTCCATTCATGGAAACATTCAGGACAGACCAACAAATCATCGCTCGGATAGGTGTATTCGTTTTTACATTTAGGACACGGCGGAAATTCTGACATAATTTTATACTTAATGGATAGTTGATAATGAATAGTGGATAATAAAGGGAAATTGTGTTTTCCTTCAAGTAATAAGGCGCAAAAGTAGTTAAAATTCAAACATTTCTAAATTTTGAAGGACTTCCCTGCGTATGTTTTTTAAAGAAGTTATTGAAATGTGTCACTTCATTAAAACCCAAGGCGTAAGCAATTTCAGCGACATTCCAATTGCTGTGTTTCAACATAATTTTTGCTTCCTGCAATATTCTTTCGGCAATGATTTGAGTGGTTGTTTTTTGTGTCGTTTCTTTAACGGCTCTATTCAAATGATTGACATGCACGTTTAATTGATTGGCAAAATCTGATGCAGAACGCAAATTTACTGAGGGGTGGTCTTCGTCAATCGGAAATTGACGCTCTAACAATTCTAAGAATATTGTAGAAATACGTTGCGACGCATTGATAAGCGGCTGATTAAAATCGCTTGCAGGCTGCATTTTCATCGCAAAATGCAAGAGTTCAAACACTTGATTGCGCAAGACATCGTATTTATGCACATAATCGGAATTGATTTCTTCAAACATCTTTTTGTAAATCGCGCTGATTTTGTCCACCTGTTCATCTGTTAATTCAAAAACAGGGTTGCCATTGGGTTGAAAAACAGAATATTGGTTCAGATTGCCAAATTGATGAAAAAAGTGCTGATTGAAAATGCAATAAAAGCCACTTTCTATCCTTTCAAGATTTTGACATTGGTAAGGTATGTGTGGATTTGAAAAAAACAATGCTTGCTTTTTGATAGCAATCACTTTGTCGGCATACAGCATGTCTATATCCCCAATGACGAGCATGATTTTATAGAAATCCCGCCTTTTATACGGCAGTGGCTTGGTTTTACCAGGCTCAACAGGCTCGTGTTGAAATAGGTTGAAATGCCCGATTTCATTACGGATATTATCGGGCATCCAATCGAATTTTCTTTTATAAAAGTCTTCTAAAGATTCTATTTTTTCCATGATTTAAAGTCTGTAATTTAGTCCAAAACTCCAAACAAATGTATCTCCTGCAATAGTAGATTTGATTTTATACGTAAATACAGTAGAAATATAAAGAGGAAAATTATCCTTATTGATGCTCAACATATGACTGTAATACGTGCCTTCATTATCATCGAGCGTCAAATGGAAAAGCTGAGGGAAAAATCCCAAATAAAATTTATGCGATAAATCAATATGCGGAAAGCGGGGTTGCAGCGATATATAAGTACTTTTTTGTACCCCATAAGGATCCAAACCTTTTGAAGCCAACATATGTAAACCGACTGAAAATTTCGGCGAATAATGCCATACGGGGACTATCTCACCTGCAAGGAACCGTGAAGCAACCCAACGATTAGTCGCTTGCCCATTGACACTTATGGGTTTTTCACTTATGATATAAGAAGGATGTGCACCTACATGCCAGCTAAAATGTTCTGTTGTTTTAGGGCGATACCTTAGCCAAAAAATATATGACCAAGGATCGCCATTGAGCCGCCACCGCAATTCGGGTTCAAAAAATATATTTTTTTTACCAACTGCAACATTTATGATGGTTGCGGGTTTTCCCAAAGACAAATTCGGAAAAAGCGAAATACCATTATTTGTAATTTGAATATTTGCGGTCGCTTTGAGCGGTTCTTTTTGTTTCAAAGAATCTTTTTGAGCGAATGCATTATTTAAAATGAAAGAGAAAGCAAGGAAAAAGAGCCTTCGTTTTGTTAATAAACCCATTTTGCAAGATTTTATCACTTAATATTTATAAAATTTCGAGTTGCAAAATTCAATATAAAATTGCAGAAAATATTACCTTTTTCAAAGCAAAACTTACGATTTTCAAACAAAGAGCTGTCAACAACTATCATTCTCGAAACAGTAAGTCAAGAAGACTCACGTTCATTTAAATACATGTGTGAATTATATAAGTTTTATTTTTTATTGTGTAAGAATTAAAGTTCAAATAAAGACACCTTTGCACCGTGAAAATTATTTCACAACTCAATTCATATTAATGAAATTCAATTCACTGATTATTGTCTCATCCCTTGCTTTTTTTCTTACACCCCTCTTCAATTTTGCCCAAGCCCCTAATTTAGGCACTTCTGCAAATTATGTCCTTTTCTCAACGAATGGCGCTGTCAGCAACACAGGTTTTTCGCACGTCACTGGAAATGTAGGTGCCAATACAGGTGCGGTTACAGGGTTTGGTAATGTAGATGGCGGCATGCACAATATCGACGGCTCATCGGCAGCAGCATCAACAGATTTACTCAATCTTTATAATGACATCAATTCAAGAACGCCAACGAATAATCATGCTTTTCAATTAGGCGTAGGCGAAACTCTCAATGCGGGCATATATGCTTTGGCTGGTCATACTGATTTAAGTGGTAATTTAACGCTCGATGGTCAAGGAAATCCCAATGCCTTATTTATTTTTAAAGTTTCGGGCGGCACGTTTACATCGAGTGCCAATTCAAGAGTTATATTGATTAATGGTGCAGTTGCCTGCAATGTTTTTTGGGTCATTGAAGGTGCTATAAATATTGGTGCTGGTACAATAATGAAAGGCAATGTCATTGCCAATAATGCGGCAATAGATTTGAACGCAGGTGTTAATCTTGAAGGCAGAGCATTGTCAACAACGGGCGCTATTACCGTTAATGGCGTTGTTACTGTTATGCCACTCGGTTGCGGTGTACCTATATTAACGGGACCTATGGCACCGACATTAGGTAAAACGTCGTGTTTTGCTTTATTTTCTTCTAACGGATTGGTTACGAACTCAGGCACAACATCTGTTACGGGTGATATCGGTACGAACTTCGGTTCCACATCAGGTTTTAACGCTTCGAATGTTTTAGGCATTGTTCATCCAAATCCCGATGCGACGACAGTGACAACCGCGAGCAATTTGACCAATGTTCAAAGTTATATAAGCACCTTAACGACTGATATTGAGCTTTTATACCCCGCCCAATTTGGCAATACTCTTGTTTTAACACCACATACTTATCTTATGTCAGGTATGACTTCATTCAATAGTATTCTTTATTTGAATGCTCAAGGTAATGCCGACGCCGTTTTTATTATCAAAATAACAGGTCCGCTTGCCGTCAGTACAAATGCATCGGTTGTTTTACAGAATGGCGCACAAGCTAAAAACGTTTATTGGAAAGTGGATGGTGCCGTCACCATTGCCAGTAATGTCATTTTTAAAGGTAATATTATCAGTAGTGGCGCAATTAGTATTGGTACTTTAACAACACTTGAAGGTAGAGCCTTGACATCGAATGGTGCTATTGCTACAGCTGACATCAATGTTACGATGCCTTCTGCTTGCGAAAGCACAATACCCGTAACGTGGTTATATATTAAAGCTAAAGTGATTCAAAACGATGTATTAGTTGAATGGGGTACGACAGATGAAGTAAATAACGACTACTTCGTGGTAGAGAAAAGTAGAGATGGCAAAAATTTTCAAGCCATAACATATATCAATTCCGTTGGAGAATCGGTCAAAGGGCAGAATCATTATGCTTATACGGACAAACAACCATATAGCCTTACCTATTATCGGATTTCACAGACGGATAAAAACAGTCAGCAAAAAAAATATACACCTATCGTATTAGCTGCTTTAAATCAAGACTTTAAAGTAAACAAATATGTACAAGGCAATTATATTTATGTGGAAACGTCAGGCACAGAAGCCAGTGCAGGTTCTCTTGAACTTTACGACATCAATGGTCGCTTAATGTCTTCACAAAAGATCATCTTGAATAAAGAGAACAGCACGTATAAAATTGATAAACCACAACACAGTGGTATGTATTTGCTGTACATCGGCAAACAAGGCGAAAAAAGCTACCTCGGAAAAGTGATGGTGTTTTAAAAATAAGTCATTAAGGAAATGATGAATGATGCATTACGCTTCATTGCGGCGTGGATGCAAAACTTTTTTCCCCCTCAGTAAAAAAGCAGAAAAAGGCATTTAGAAGCAACTCCGTTTCTAAATGCCTTTTTAATTTTTGACATTTTTAAGCAACCTCAAAAAACTCTTTTTGACTACCTTTGCAAGATCGTATTTTTGCATTTTTATTTAAAACAAAAATCAAAAAAATGAGGAAAGTAATTTTAATAACAGGTGCAAGTTCAGGCATCGGAAAGGATGCTGCAAAACAATTAATCAATGAAGGACACAAAGTTTATACTGCGGCGCGCAGAATAGACAATATGCAAGATTGAAAAAGAAAAGGGTGGCTTTCCTTTCCAAATGGACATAGCCGATGAAGCCGATATTCAAAAAGTTATAGATGCAATTCTTCAAAAAGAAGGTTGGAGCGATTGTCTTCGGTTAGAATTGAAAGATTTTAATATCAATGTTGTCGTTCTTGAACCGGGTGCTATTGCCACAGAATTTGGCGATGTCATGTCCGAATCCATGTTGAATCATTCTGGTCAAGGTGCCATTCAAAATTAGCGAATATTTTGGCTAAAACAACAAAAGAGATGTTCAGCAAACCAAATAATGCCTCGCCTACTTCGGTCATAACCGATACTATTTCAAAAATCGTCAATACCCATAAACCTAAAACACGATATAGAGTGGGTAAATGGGCAAAACCGACGGTATGGATGCGTATATTTTTAGGTGATAGAATTTTTGATAAAGTGATTATGAGTCAAGTAAAATAACGAAACACCCCCTCAGTATAAAGTCTCATTTTCTTATTTTTTTGACGAGAATGAGGCTTTTTTTTAGGTATTTATTTTAGTTTTGTCTTGGTTTTAATGAAAAACAACAAAACGGTAAATCATGTTTATTCAATAAAATTTCAGTTAAAAAGGTATTTGGCAGTTAACGGGCGGACATATTATATGGTTTCGGAATTTTCCAAATTAAGCGATTATGGTATATGGTTATCCATTCCTTTTACCGTTTTAGTCGCTTGGGTTTATTTAGTTATGGAACTCGTTGGCGATTATTCCGAAAACCCTTTTGAAGGCATGGACAACGATATACCAATGCTTTCGCTTTGCCGCATCATCGAAATTGACTTACGTGAGATGTTGGGTGAAACAGACTTACCACCTGCTATTGAAGCCAAAAATGGCGTTTTGATGTAATTATTCTAAAATATCAACAATCAATACCCCCCCAGTATAAAGACAAAAAAAAGACATTTAAGTGTATTTAAGCCCTTGAATGTCTTTTTTTATTTTAAACAAAACACCGAAATCGGATTGTTGTCCTTGGAATTCTCCTAAAAATTGCTTATCTTTACACAAATAGATAATATTCAATCATCTATGGAAAAATTTATGTTACCCTAAATAATTCCTCTTACGCTAAAAAATTAGCGACTACACAAATATTCATCAGTCAATCTTATTACTAATAATATTGCCTATTTTACATCAAAAAATAGCAACTATTGATAATTAAAAAGTTTAACGACTTCTTGGTTGTCATTTTTTTTTATTAAAACCATAAATCTTAACACATTTTGCCTTTAAAAGTAAAAAAAAGGCTCATTTAAAAAATTTACAAAAAATGGATCACATACAATTCGACGCGGCTCAAGAAGCCATACAACATTATAAAAAAGAAGGCTACAAATTCAGTTTCACGAAAACGACTATTGCCGAAGAAACACCCGCAAACTGGGAAATTGAAGCCGTTCATACCTTTACAGATATGCAAAACCCACAAAGAAATCAAATTGTCTATGCTTTGAAAACCAAAACAGGAGACAAAAAAGGTATCATTGTTCGACTCATGGGTTCTTTGGGTATGCCTTTCAAAGCTATGTTTATACAAAATATTGAGATGGCAAACGCTTAGGAAATGGTGAATGGTGAATTTGCAAAACATTGATTACCAACCCTTTGTTAAAATAAAGTTTCATTCTTTTTTCACTATACCCTAAACCCCTCAGTAAAACACACTTAACTTATAAGCTATCGCAACGAGATTGAGGGTGGGAAAAGGTCTTTGGCATTAAAGTAACTGCCCGCCCCCTACTTCGACTTCTAATTCAATCTTTAATATCAATACAATGAAAACGATAAAAAAAATAGCTGTTGCCATTGATTTTTCCAACAATTCACGGGCAGCCTATAAATATGCAAAAGCTTTGGCTAAACAAATAGACGCAGAGTTGGAACTCATCCATATTTATTCCATTCCTGTCAATCCTTACAGTGCAAATGGCTTGGGATTTATTCCGAATATTGACCAACAGGTTAAGGAAACGATGACGGCAATGCGCCGCTTTGCGCACGATAAAACTGTAAAATGTGCCATATATACAGGCTTTCCACCCAATGAGTTAGTAAAATTGAGCAAAGAAAGGCATTTCGATTTATTGGTTGTCGGCAACCACGACGACCGTGGCTTGTTGACGCAACTTTTTGGCAGTGTGGCAATTGAGGTGGCTAAAAAAGCAGAATGTCCTGTCCTTTTAGTGCCAAGCAAAGCGAAATACGAGGAAATAACAGATATTGTTTATACTGCATCAGAACTATCCGTTACGGACGACGGCATTGCTTTGACCAAAGATTGGGCAAGGGCTTTTGATGCTAAAATACATTTTGTACATGTTGACAGTTCTGATTCCCATGGCAAAATGCCTGATATTGAAGCATTTATGAAGGATTCTAAGATAGATTATGCGGTCAAAGATTTGGAATTTGTAACGGTTCGAGGTGCCATTGACGAGTATTGTAAGCAAAAAACCATTGGTCTCATTGTGTCAATGACACAAAACCATTCTTTTTGGGACAGCTTATTTCACAAAAGTATTACAAGCTCTTTGGCTTGGAACAGCCGATTGCCTCTGTTGGTTTTGCATAAAGATAAAGTGGAAGCAGAAGTCGTTTAAACTTGTAGATGTCCACACTACAATCATTTTGAATGGCTATCAAAAAGCAATTCAGCCAATTTTTTATACTCTTCTTTAAGCTTTTCGTTATCCATTTCCAAAAGTTCTATGTTACCCCTCAGTAAACGATTCTCTTCATTCAGATGCGTCAAATGCACATTTTTTGACGTATTTTCAGAAAACATATTTTCGGTTTTGACAATTAAACTCGACTTTTCTTCTTGCAATTGGGTTAAAGCCGTATTGTATAAAGTCAATTTTTTCTTTACATCAAACACCTTATTTTGAACATAAAAATACATCGCTGCGAATGCCAAAGCCGCCGCACCAGTCATAAGAAAAAAAACTGACCATGAACATTCCATGTTTTGTAATGGTGAATGGTGAATTTACAAATAACTGATATTCAATTGTTTATTATGGAACGATTAATCTAATTTCAATTCTGCGGTTCTTTATATGCCCATTTTCAGCCAGTGGCTTTTTGCTTTTAGCATCTTCAAATTCAAATTGTTTTGGTAAAAATTCATGACTTTCAAGGAATAAGTGCATGAAAGCCATGCGTTTTTTTGATGTCCATGCCCCCTCAGTATTGTCTTGATGTGCGGTGATTTTCAGCTTAATATTGGGATGTAAATTCACATAATCGTTCAAGGCGTGGAAGTATTTTTTTAATTCTTCGTTGTCCGCAAATTGATATTTGTCTTTTTGAAAAAACAAATTCAAGGCTTGAAAACGTCCGCCTTCGTAGTCCACAATCTTAAATTCAACACCATCAATGAGTTGTTGATTTGAAAAAAGCAAGTTCTTCCGTTGTTCCGATTTTGTTTCAATACTGTTAGACGTTGCACCTAAATTGAGCAAAACCGATTTTATGGCTTCTGCCCTTTCCAATCCCAATTTTGACGGTGCTTGGTTCGGTACTTCTTGTGGTGCATATAAACCTTTGATAATCAGCTTTTTATTTCTGTTTTCATGCAAATAATTTGTTGTTTCTTTAAAAATGGTAAAACTACGACTTGAAAAAAGAGGTTGGGCGGCGCCAAAAGGAAAATAGAAAGGCATGTGAGTTGCTGCATTGGAAACCGAAACTGTTATATTGTTGGACATTGGCGCATCGCAAAATTGGCTTTTAAACCAATATGTTCCGCCGACAATCCATGTCAACGTTGCAATACCCAAAAGGGGGGGCAAATATTTCTTTGATAGTATGCTCATTGTGTGCTGCTGTTTTATAACCTATTAACGGCAGCGAATTTAGGGTAAACGGTTTACTTTACAAAGAAAACGGTCATTTTTTATTTTTAACGACTGCTGAATTGTACAACTAATGTCGCTTTGTCTGCGCTTAAAATTTTATCAATGCGTACTTGCGTTTTACCTTCTAAGTCCACAGGTTCAGACAATTTCAGTTTGTCTTGAACAGATTCAATGGCATCAGCCCAACCATTGAAAGCGAAAAGTGTTGGAGAAATATTCGCTAAATCTCTAAAATGTTTGACCGCCAATTGTTTCCAAACCATATCGTCGTTTGTGTCCTTAAATTTACCAAACATAATAAAAGAGAATCGTTGGTGAATGTCATTACAACCCGATTGTTCGATTTCAAGCAATAATTTGTTTGAAAAAACAACCATTTCGATGCCTACGCCGTCTTTTATTTGGAAAAGATGTTTGGCAATAGTCGGCATGGTGTCGGCAAAAATGGCTCTGGGTTTGCCGTATTTGCATTTGGCAGAACTGCTTGTATCTGATTTACACGCTATGAAAAGCATGAAAAAAGCGCTCAATACTGAGGGGTATAGTAGCGTGCAATTTAAGCGTTTAAGCATTTTTATTTTTTTTTATAAACAATTGATTATGATTGAATTACACACAAAAAATGGCTATAATAGACGACTATTTCAACGTGTTATTTTTGTCATTCTGAACGCAGTGAAAGAATCTGAATGACTTTTCAGATTCTTTCACTGCGTTCAGAATGACAAAAATAAACGCCAAAATTAGACTTTTTAGTAGGCTTTCATTACATAATTTTTAAATTTTCAAACAAAAATACCCCCTCAGTATCAAGGGCTTTTGTGGCTTTTTGTAGCTTTGGCAATTCATTATAATTAAAAAAAACGCATGGAAAGACGAGATATACTGAGGGGTGCTGCCACCCTACCCTTTTTAACCTTAAACACAACGGAAAAAGTGGATATGACATTTGAAAAACGAAAAAAAATTATCAAACCCAAACGTTTGAAAAAAGGGGACACTTTGGGGGTTATTGCCCCGTCAAGTTCATTGCCAGAACATGTTGTTGAGCGAGCGATTAAGAATTTGGAAGGTTTGGGCTTCAAAGTCAAATTGGGTAAAAATTGTCGCAACAAGAACGGCTACTTAGCAGGCACTGATGCCGAAAGGCTTGATGATTTACATTGGGCTTTCAGCGACCCCGAAGTGGATGCTATTTGGTGTATTCGTGGCGGTTATGGGGCGACACGTTTGTTGCCACATATTGATTATAAATTGATAAAAAATCATCCAAAAATATTGATTGGTTATTCGGACGTCACCGCCTTGCACGTCGCCATTTTTCAACAAACGGGCTTAGTGACATTTCATGGACCTGTTGGTACATCAGACCAAACGGACTACACTAAGCAGCATGTTTTGAATACTTTGATGAATCCGACCCATCCCTACAAAGTCGAATTATCGGCTGAAAACCAAGCACAAGCCTCGAATTTGTTTAAAACGGAGGTCATTACACCTGGAAAATGTCGTGGTCAACTCATTGGTGGCAATCTCTCTTTATTGTCAGCAATGGATGGAACACCGAATGCTTTATGCAATTTGAAAGGTAAAATCCTTTTTCTGGAAGACATTGACGAGCGACCTTATCGCGTTGACCGTATGTTGGTTCAGATGCTGCAAAGCCACAATTTTAAGGAATTGGCGGGTATCGCTCTCGGCGTTTTTGAAGGTTGCAATCCGAAGCCTGACGAAAATTCTTTGTCTTTGATGGCGTGTTTCAAAGACCTTTTGGGCGGATTAGGCATTCCTGTTTTTTATGGTTTGTCGTTTGGGCATATCTCTAATCAGTTTACTTTGCCCGTAGGCATTGAAGCGGAGTTGGATACTGAGTGGGGGACTTTGACGTTTTTGGAGGCTGCGGTTTTATGAAATCATTATAGGCTTCATCCACAATTTGACATAAAAAATACCCCCTCAGTAACATTCATACTGAGGGGGCTTTTTATTATGGACTATTGCCAATACCTTATAAATCAGAGTTTTATCGCATAACCAACTCTCTTGTAGTTCTCGCTTGGCGAGACATCGCCTGTTATTTCCAAAAGGAAGACAATATTTATCGTTGTACCTGCTTGAGCGGGCACTTTCAATGTTTGAAATTGAAAGTTAGCGATGCTGGTATTTGCAGGAAATACAACTTTACCGCCGTTGGGCAGCTTGAAATGCGTGTTTTCTACGCCTGTTGATGCGTCTTTGTCAATAGAAATAGTGACACTTGTTTCAGTAGCACGTTGAACACCAACAAGGTTTACTTGTGCATTGACAGTACTATCTCTGTTGATTAAACTGATAACAGGATAGGTTTTGCCAACAGCTGGAGATGATAAAACTGTTGAGTTAAACTCAACAAGTGTTTTTTCATTGAATGTCTTATCAATTTCTTTGATACAGCTACTGAAAGCCAAGGCAGATAAGATGGCGATATTGAAAAATATTTTTTTCATCTTTCGATTTAATTTTTTAATTAATAACCAAAATTTTGTTTCAAATTAGGATTAGCTTGAATCTCACGAACAGGTAATGGCGCAAGAATACGGAAATCCGTGAAAAGAATATTCGTTGGAATTTTGATAATATCTCTGCCCAATCGTTTCAAATCAAAGAAGCGATGTCCTTCAAAAGCCAATTCAATACGGCGTTGTTTCAGTATCTCCTCTAACAAAGCAGATCCTGTCAAAGTACTTGTTCTAGCGGCTAAACCGGCACGTGTCCGAATCGTATTAAGGTCTTTAAGAGCATCAGCTTCTCTACCACCTTGATTGAAAATGGCTTCTGCACGTGTTAAATAAAGTTCAGAAACACGGATGACCGGCACATTGTCAAGGTTTACGGCTCCATTTTTACCAAAAAATTTGGTACATTCAATTTCAGCTGTGCCACGTCCTGCTGTACCTAATTCATATAAAGTACGCCGAATATCTAAGACTTTATTGGCGGTATCTTTTTCAGAATCTAAGGCTGCTAAAAGATTGACAGAAGGCACGAGGTCACCAAATCCACCTGTTTTTGTCCTATTACCCAATTCAACAAGTGTTGTATAAGTGGTTTGAAGCGACGAATTGACACCAACATTTTCGTTTGTTTGGTAATTTATCTCAAACATAGATTCAGGGTTAATGGGTGCACGCCAAGCCGTAATGTAATTCGCATTGGTCTGAAAAACACCGATACCCGCAGCGAGAGCATCTGTTGCTGTTTTTTCAGCATTTGCCCAATCGCCCATATAGAGGTAAACCCTTGAAAGTAACCCTTGAGCAGCTCCTTTTGTGGCATAGAAAGGCGCACGAGACTTAGCAGTACCTTCCAATTTTGTGATAGCTGTATTAAAATCTGCTACGATTTGCTTGTAACATTCATCTATCGAAGCACGAGATGCGTTTGTGACTTGTGGTAATTCTAACACACCTTTCAAAATGAGTGGCACACCACCTTTGTCTTGTTGCGTAACGATGGCTTTAGGCGTATATGCATAAGCTCTCATCAACTCGAAATACAACAAAGCACGCATGAAATAAGCTTGTCCCTCGACGGCACTGCGCTTTGTATCTGCCATTTTTACTGAGGGGGAGGCATCAATCACTAAATTGAGTTGATTGATAGCAAAATAAGCCGTTGCCCATAAGTTAACAATGTGTGAATTGGGTTGATTTTGATATTCAGGATTTAGGCGACCTGATTTATTGGTCGCACGTCCATTATCTGCTAATGCTTCGGGCATAGCGATGATATCACGCCCATAGACGTTGATGGATTGCAATTGGTCATACGCCCCGATAATTGTTGCATCAAGTGCTTCTTCAGTCGTTAAGGCAGTTGCAGAGTCAATAGATTGACGTGGACTGACATCTAACAAGTCGCTACAGCCAGATAAAATGATAAAAAGTAGGCTTGCCGTAAACAAAAATATTTTTTTCATAATAACTATGATTTTAAATTGAATGATTAGAATTTGACTTGAACACCAAAAGTATAACTTTTAGACTGCGGCACAACACCGTTATTGCCACTACCTAAGTTTATCCATTCAGGATCATAGCCCGTCCAGTTTGTCATTGTCCAAAGGTTGAATCCTTGAGCATAAAAGCGTACTTCGTTCAAAACTTTAGTTCTTGCCAAAATTTTAGTTGGAATAGCATAAGAAACGGACACTGTTTTCAAGCGCAAATAAGAAGCATCTTCGAGTGCACGTGTGCCTGTAAAGTTGCTGGAAGCACGAGTTTCAGCGTTGCCGTTGATTGGGCGCGGCACTTCTGTTAGGTCGCCTGGTTTTTGCCACCTTTGGTCATACACGCTTTGCAAAGAATTGAACAGACGACCGCCATTTTCAGAAAGGAATGCCCCTTGATTATTAATGGCTAAACGTCCAATATCATACTGAAAGAAAGCAGAAAGTTCTAAACCTCTGAAATTGAATGAGTTAGTAAAGCCGCCATACAATGTTGACAAAGAACTACCAATATATTTGAAATCACCTGGATTACGAACCACATAAGTGGGATTGCCGTTTTCGTCATACCACATAGCACGACCTGTAGCAGGATTCACGCCCGCATATTCAGCTGTAAAAATGGCACCAAGAGGTTTCCCTAATATAACACTTGTATTTCCGGGTAAAATTGTTAAACTGTCTTTGTTTGCCGTTTTAGAAATACCATCATAAAGTTTATTAACTTTATTTTCTAATTTAGTAATATTAAAATTGATATCCCAAGAAAAATCTTTAGTCTTTATGGGTTTGAGATTCAATTCAAATTCAATACCTCTATTTTGAACTTCGCCAACATTCGATGTAATACTGCTATAACCACTGATTTGTGGCAATGCCTGAGCCAATAATAAGTCTTTACTCTTACGTTCAAAAACATCAATCTGACCTGTAATAATATTTTTCAAGAATGAAAACTCCAAGCCCAAAGACGTTTCGACATTGCGTTCCCACTGCAAATCGGGGTTAGCGATACTACTTGCAGAAATACCGCCGATACCCGCATAAGCCACACCACCACCGAAAAGACCCAAAGAAGGGAAGTTACCGATTTGGTCGTTACCTGTTTCACCATAACTTGCACGGAATTTAAGTTCATCAAGAGCTTTCACACCTTTAAATAAGTTTTCTTCTGATATGACCCAAGCACCAGATATTGAGGGAAACAATCCCCAACGGGTATTTTTACCGAAACGAGAAGAACCATCGTAACGCATGACGCCTTGAAGGAAATAACGGCTGTTGAAGCTGTAACGCGCTTGACCAAAAACAGCCGCTTTACTGTAACCCGTCCAAAAGCCGCCAATACCAATAGGATTTGCTGCTGAATTCGGATATTTGAAAGCTGGGGTTGGGAAACCTTCACTTGTCGTTGAAGTCCCTTCGTTTGCTTCAGTTCTGTATTCAACACCTAATAAAGCACCTAAGTTGTGCTTATCACCGTTAAAGCGTTTGTTGTAATTCAAAGTCGCATTCGTCAAAAAATTTGTATTTTCATCGAACTGTGTACTGACACGACCTCTGACATTGAAGGCATCGGCAGTGCGTGGGTCAGTATAGTTAAACCCCTTAATTGTACCATAGTCAATACCGACGAAAGGGCGAAAAACTAAATTGTCCGTAATTTTATAGTTCGCTGTAACACTACCAACAATCTGATTAATTGTCGCTTTAATCGTATTTAACTCGCTGACCATCAATACGTTCTGATTCAAAATACCCGCTAAACCACCGTCTGCTGGCGTACCAAAGTAAGAACCATCATCCTTGTAGAATGGGTTCATAGGCAATACCAAAGAAGAAGAAAATGCAGATGCGCCTAAGAAAGAACCACCGTTAGAGCTACCAAATTGACCTCTTGATGTCGTTGTTGATAGATTCAAAGCAGTTTCGATAGTCAATTTTTTGCTGGCTTCATGCGTCAATTTCAAAGAAGATGTTCCTCTTTTGAAATCAACATTAATCAAGTTCGCATCTTGTTGGTTGTAGGCACCCGAAAAATAGAACTTCGTCTTGTCATTGCCACCACTCAATGACATTTCGTAATTGTCAATTACCCCTTTTCTGAAAGCCACATTTTGCCAGTCATAAGTGGGGACAGCAGCAATTTGAGCATCCGAATAATCCGTAGGCAAACGAATAGACCCCAAGACTGTTTGGCGCACCGATAATGGTGTTGCGGTAGGAGTGGAATTTTGTACAGCTTCAGTACGCATTTTAATCCAGTCCTGAGAGTTTAAGATGCCCAATTGTTGGATTGGCTCAACGATACCTTTGTAGTAGTTGAAATCAATTTTAGTTTTACCTGCTTTACCTTTTTTAGTAGTAATCAAGACAACACCATTCGCAGCTTGTGAACCATAAATGGAGGCGGCTGCAGCGTCTTTCAAAACCTCCATTGACTCAATGTCATTGGGGTTTAAGAAGTTCAACGGATTGGAAGAGGTAAAAGAGGAACGAGAACCACTGTTGAGTTGCACACCGTCAACGATATAAAGAGGATCATTTCCTGCACCAATAGAACCGACACCACGAATACGGACTTGTACCGCACCACCTGGTACACCATTCGCAGAAGTAACTTGAACACCTGCTGCACGACCTTGTAAAGCACGGTCAAAACTCTGAACAGGCAAGTTTTCAAAATCTTCGCCTTTGATTTTAGAAATAGCGCCAGTGATTTCGCGCTTATTCAAAGCACCACCGTAACCAGTGACAACGACTTCTTGCAAAGCACGTGTGTCAACATCAAGCATAATGTCAACAGAATTCGAAACATCAACGACAATCTCTTTTGTGAGATACCCCACATAAGAAGCGACTAAAATTTCGCCTTTATCAGCTTGAATCGTAAAAGTGCCGTCAACATCCGCTTGGACACCCCGCTTGGTGTCTTTAACAATAACCGTTGCACCAACCAACGCATCATTGTTAGACCCATCCACGATTTTCCCTGTAATCTTACGTTGTGCAAACGATGCCAACGATAAAGAGAGGAAAACGAATAAAAGTAGGATTTTTTTCATTTTAGATGAATTTTAAAAAAACATTTAAATTGTGATTGGAAATTTGATAAAAATGCAAATATTAAAGATCACGTTTCACTATTTTGCAGAAGTTCTGCTATTTCGTAATCGTGAATATCTCCCTCGTGTTCTTCAAAAAACGCTTCCAATATTGCCTTTTTTTGTGGCATATTCTTCAACAAACTACGTTTGGTCATCTTGATTTCCTCAAAGGGCTTTTCGCCAGCTTGCAGAAAATAGCGATGGGTCTCTATGTATTCATGATAAATTTCTCCTGTTTTGTAGCCGCCTGTATTTTCGGTTTTGACCAATTTCTTACCCGGTAATTTCAATAACGTATATTTTTTTCCGACAAACAAGACCTGAAACAAACGGTGTTCTCCACCACCGTTGGGCACAACTGCGCGAAAATAAGTGACTGTTGAGCCGTTTATAACCAATTTGGCTACTTCTATTTCGTGACTTAACAAAGATATTTCTTTACCGTTTTTCTCTCGAATTTGTACGGTATTTTCTGCTTCGTCAAACTTGTATGTATATTCCTTAACAAAGTGTCGGTCTTTCGACATCCATAGCTCCCCCTCAGTATATTCTTCATGAAAGAACTTACTGCCTTTAATACCATCATATCGCAGACTGAAATGAGGAATCAAACCTGACCCATTATTAATTTGATTCAAACGAGCGACACTATTTTCAACGGATATTGGAGACTGACAAAGCAACCACAGAGGCGTTAAAACTACACAAGCCATTATATATAAATGTTTCATTTACAATAATTTAAGCATTCCGCTTTTCGATTTTTATATTGTTTTGGAAATAAACTTGGATGGTTAACGGCTTTAAAAGCATAAGAATAGTAAGCGTTTTTTCATTCTATAATTTGATTTTGATGAATTTCTAAATTAAAATTTTAAATACTTAAACTTAAATTTTTTGATGGTCAATCAGTGTCGTGTAACCGTTTATTAATATATATCTTCAATTTCAGAACAAAAGTAATTTTTCTATTCGTAATAGTAATACTTTTATTGAAAATCAATGAGCTATTTTTTTGAATTAAATTGATTAAATCGCCATCAGGGGTAATAGCAAAAGCTTTAAAGTTTTTCCCCAATAAGTACATGTGTGGTGTTATAGACAAAAGTGAAATATCGTGTGGTCTAATTGAGTTGCGTTGATAAAAATTTTATGATTGTATCTTTGGTTATTAAAAAGGGTTCGTTCACAATAGCGTTCTCTTAGAGGATATAATGTCCTGATCAATCGTTTCGCTGTTTTCTTCGACAAATAAATGAGATTTTTTGATTGTTCTGTCAATTTTTTCGACGAAGGGGAATAATGCATGTTCAAAACGAGGTCACTGCCTTTGACGTTTTTGGAGGCTGCGGTTTTGTAAAGGAATAAGAGGTGCCTGTACGAAACAGACACCTCTTGTTACAAATATCTAAAATCAAAATTGTTTATTTATCCCAGAAAATACGTTCCGATAAATCCGCTTTTTGCTTTGGTGCATTTGGATTTAAGTCAATTTCTGATTGAGGATAGAACAATGAACGTGGTACAGTTGGGAATAAAGCATTTGCTGGTGGTGTGATAACAGGGAATCCTGTACGACGAATATCTGTCCACGGTTCAACAGCAACACCAAAGTTGGCTGTAAATTTTTCTTCAATAATTAGCTTCAACTTGTCTGATTCTGTACCTATTAGTGTACCATTAGCTGTAACGTAAGCATCTATTGCTGCCGTTGCGACACCTGCTGCTGCCATTGAAGCGCGTATGCCTGCTTGGTAGAAAGTTTGAGCATCACCTGGCGCGCCATACAGAGCGGCTTCAGCACGAATGAAATTGTATTCGGCGAAAGTAATCATGCGTATTGGTGCAGCACCCGTATATGTGTAACTCGTTGAGTTCAAAGAGCCATTGGTATTGATAGGTGCTGCAGTTTTAGTCGTATCACCACGTAGATAAATGTGCATGCGCGAGTATGCCGTAGAAGGTGCATCATTACCTTTTGCTCCTTTGTATGTAGAAGTTGCCGTATTATAGGTAAAGGGGAATGAAGTAAAAAAACGTGCCCTACGCGGATCATTTTTGGTATTCATCAATGACACAAGCGTATTATTTGGAAATTGCTGGTCACCACGGTCGAGTTCGAACTGATGAATCGAATTTTGAGCGCGTGGCGAATTAAAAAATGGCATTTCAAAATTGTCTGTATTAGCCGTCATGAAAATTGCACCACTGTTAACCAAAGTCGTAATTTGTGATACAGCTTTTGCACGGTCAATCTTACTATAGTGTATAAGCATACGCAACTTCAAGGTATTAGCCAAACGTTCCCATTTCAGACGTGTACCTGTTGCACCTGTGAAAGTACCCGAAAAGATTGTCGAATTCACGCCAGGAGATTTGGTTGAAGTAGGTTGTTTGATATCAACAATTGCCTCATCTAAAAGAGCTAAGGTTGATGTATAAATAGCTGCACCATCATCGAATTTAGGCTTCGTATTTTCCGTAAATTTCATTGCTTCGCTATAGGGTGCTTGCCCCCAAGTGTCAACGATGAGTTGATAAACGTAGGCTTTAATAATTTTGGCAACACCTGCGTAATGAGGGCTGGTTGTCTCATTCGCTTTAGTAACGATAAGTTCAGCATCGCTCAAAATAGTCGCGTATAGCGTATTCCACAGGTTATTAACGTCCGAACCTTGAATATTGTAGCGTTCATATTCTTGAGGTTGCGTTGTTGCCCCTGTTCCTTGACCCGATACTTGTTGTGAAATGAGCGCACCATAGCGGTATATATCACTACCGCCCATGAAACCGACTGAAGTCGTAACAGATGTTAGTAGCTGTTCGATAGGTGCATTAGAAATCGAGTTTGGATCTTTGTTGATGTCCAAGTAATCGCTACAAGCCCCCGCAGTAAGCAGGGAAGCAATGAGCGTTGTATTGATGATTAATTTTTTAATTGTCATTACTATTAAGTTATTTTAATAGAGATTTAAAAATTTATTTTAAAAATTAGATGCCTATTTATTTTGAAATAAAAATAGTTAGACCAAACTGACTATTTTAATTTAAAAATACTGAGGGGACCTTTTTTAGAATGTTACGCGCAAATTTGCACCAATTGAACGTGTTTGCGGCAAAGCATTGAACTCTAAACCTTGTGCATTACTGATACCCAAAGCATTTTGTTCTGGGTCAAGGTGTGGATAATTAGGTGCGTTGAGGAATAAGTTACGACCAAAAATACCTATCGAAGCAGCACCCAGAAATGTATTTTTTAAGATTCTTTTTGGCATATCGAAGTCCAAGCGCGCTTCACGAATACGAAACCAAGATGTCTCGTAAACAAAACCTTCGGCAGCAACATATTTACCACTATTACCCCAATATTGCTCTGCAGTTACACGAACTGCGTTTGCATCTGATGCTGTATTGACTGTGCCATTAGGCAAAACGCCTTCGAAAATATAAGGTTTTGCGGGTGTACCATCTGCATTTAGGCGTTCCAATTCTGCCGTTTCGATAGCCACACCATTGCGTTGCAAGTCAGCGATATTACGTGAATATTGATCACCTCCTTTACGAATATCTAACAATACAGTCAATGTCACTGGACCATAGTTTATAGCATTGTTGATACCGAGTGTATAACGTGGGTTTGGATTACCGATTTTATCAACGTTTGCAGTCGCTTGAGGTAAACCTCCTGCCGTCAACAAGAGACGACCTTGTGCATCGCGTTGGTATTTGTTGCCATATAGTTGTCCAAATTCATCACCTTTTACTAAGCGGACGTTAGGTGTTACGAAACCACCTAAGAATATATTTTGAACGCCAGAAGCCAACTCATCAACAACAGACTTAAATTGTGTTAAGTTAAAAGTTGTCGTCCATGAGCCTTTTGATGTCTTGATAGGTGTGATACCAATAGCCGCTTCCCAGCCATTAGTTGTTAAGCTACCTGCATTGAGTAGAATAGCAGAGATACCTGCTGCTGATGAGTTCGGAACTGCCAAGATAATATCCGTACTTTTAGTTTGGTAGCGGGTTGCATCAATAGTAATGCGGTTGTTCCATAAAGCAATCTCAACACCACCTTCGACTGTTGTTGTAAACTCTGGGCGGAGGTTTGGGTTACCTGCTGTATTATCCAATGTATAACCCGCTAAACCGTTGAAGGGAAATACTATATTAGGTCCGAAACCGTCTGCAGGATTTGGTTGTACAAAATAACTATCAGTCCGATATATGAAATCACCTCCTTTTCCAACACGACCATAGTTAGCACGAACTTTTACGAGGTTGACCCAATCTGATTTAATCGCAGGAATGGCTTCTGTCAAATTAACAGACCCCGCTACCGAATAATAGAGATATGAGTTCTTTCCTTGTGGCAGGGTCGAGTTCCAGTCATTGCGTAACGAAAGGTCTAATGTCGCAAAATTTTTATAGACACCTGTTAAGTTCGCAAATGCACCTATGATACGGCGTTGAGAGACACTATACTCAGGAACAACAGGATTAGATACGTTACCATTCAAGTTTCTGAAATCACGAACGATGAGTCCTCTACCCCTAACATTACTTGAATTACTTGACTCGTCAACGGTTTCTTGACCTAATAAACCACTGATTTCAATATCACCAAATTTTTTGAGTGCATTTAAAGTCAAATAAGAGTTGACGTTGCGCGTATTATCACGACGTTCTTGAATACCACCAATTTGCTGAGCATTGGTGTTGGCACTGCCACGTACACCAATTTGGTCATAACCACTTCGTACAAAGCTATAATTATCTGTACCGATTTTGTATTGTGCCGAGAACCAATCATTGAATTGGTAGCGAAGGTTGAAGTTCCCTAAAATACGGTTGATTTGGTCATCATACAAATTATTGTAGATTGACCAACGTGGGTTGTCAGAGCCTGAAGACAATTCATAGTGAAGTTGATTGCCCGCTTTGTCTGCCCAAGGTAATCCTGTTAAATCCCAGCTACGTGGTGTGAACCAAGTACGGAAAAGAGGATTAGACAATTGATTACCTTGTTGTGTCCGACTTGACTTATTTAATGTGTAATTAACAGAAATTTCTGCTTTCAGTTTACTCGTAATATCACTCGAAGCCACGATACCAAAATTATAACGCTTCAAACGATTTTTGTCCAATATACCTTGGTCATCAACCAATCCCATTGATAAACGATATGCTGATTTTTCTGTTCCACCTTGGAAACTGAGATTGTGTTGTTGGTTGGTCCCTTTTTGGAACAAATCTTTGACATTGTTAGGATAAGCCGTTAAAGCAACCGAGTCGCCTGAGACTAAACCCGATGCGCGATAATCGGCAGGTAAAGCAACCTTACGACCATCAATTCTTGGACCCCAAGAAGCTGTTGAGTTAACACCAAAATTGCCCCCTGTACCTTGACCATAAGTATTCTGATAGTCAGGCGTGCGATTGATTTCTTGAACACCATAAGAAGCTGAATAAGTTATGGCATTTTTTTGACCTGCTTTACCTTTTTTAGTTGTAATCAGAATCACACCTGCTGCAGCACGTGAGCCATATAAAGTCGTTGCCGCAGCACCTTTCAGAACGCTGATAGCTTCAATATCCTCACTATTTAAGTCAATAGCGCGGTTTGATACTGAGGGACCATTTTGTAGGGGTGAACCACCACCAGAGTTATCTATTGCAATACCATCAACAACATAAAGCGGTTGATTGCTACCCGTAAATGTCGTGAAACCACGAATGATGACACTTGAACCCGTAAATGAACCACCGGAACCTGAAATCCGAACACCCGGAATTTTGGCAGCAAGTGCGTTTGTTAGATTCGTCTGTGCAGCTTGATTGAGTTCTTTAGAGTCAAGCGTCGGAATCGAATACCCCAAGTTACTTTTGTCTTTTTTGATACCAAAAGCGGTAACGACCATTTCTTCGAGAACTGCACCTTCAGCAAGGGTGATGTTAATGACATTTGAAGCACCAATGGCAATTTCTTGTGAAGTGAAACCCGTGTAACTGATGACTAAAATCTTAGCGTCATTGGGAACACTGAGGCTGAATTTGCCATCAATGTCTGAAATAGCGCCTTGTGTTGTTCCTTTCAGAACAATACTCGCCCCTACTAAGGCTTCGCCTTTGTTACTTGATACCATACCAGAAAGCGTTCTTTGTGCGAGAAGAGAGCACAGAGGAAGCACTAAAAGGCTCCAAAAAAGAAGAGCTTTTTTCATGATGAATTTGATTTTAAATGAAGAAATAAAATTTGTACAAATATTATAATCAATTGATAATAAAGCACTTAGTTCAAATCACTTAAAAAAAAAAGAGTTCTGTTAGTTTATTAATGGATGGGTGATACCTCTCAAAAGAAAGATAGAAGTTACTTTGTTGGAATAAATGTGGTGTGGTTATTCGATGTAAAAATTACAAATTGTGTGTTCACAAAAAAATTACAATTCACTTTTTCTCATCATCAAGTTCGTAGTCGAGATACTGGAAGATTAAGTTCATCATTTCGTCTTTGGTGCCCCAACCATAAGTCACATCTTGTGGTGGGTTGTAGGGATTGCGTCCATTTTGGCTTGTATTGTCGTACTCTGCTTCTGAATAAATAACCGATCCTTGCGGAATTTTCATCAATTTTTCAAACTGATAGGTCATTTGCCAATTAAAATCCCAATTGTCAATTTTAATTAAATTAATCAAATCGCCATCTGGAGTAATTGCATAAGCCTTAAAGTTTTTGCCAAGCAAATGCATGTGTGGTGTAATGGAAATAAGCGAAATATCGCGTGGGATTACTGGGCTGCGCTGGTAGAATTTTATGATTGTATCTTTGGTTATGATAAACGGTTCGTTGACGATTGCGTTCTCTTCTAAAATGAACGTCTTTACTAATCGTTTCGCTGTTTTTTTTGTTAAATAAATTAAAATTTTTGAATTTTCAGTTACGTCTTTAGCAGATGGCGAATAGTGCATGTTCAAAACAAGGTCGCTGCCTTTGGGCAAACGTTTGGCTGTCCCTTCAGGATAAAAAATAGCGGTGTTACCTGGAATCCAACCATGGAAGAAATTGTCGTTCATTTTAACGCCTAAACGTTGAAATTCTGAATCATCGCCCACTTCAATACCGTTGTCAGGACGTAATAGGTGTGTTGTGTCAATCATGAAACGACAATGATGCGCCAATTGCTTGTTTTCTGGAAAAAAATCTATGCCCGACACATACAAATCTTCTGTTGTGTTGGTTGGGACAACAAAAACCACAAAATGTTCACGGTTATCTCCTTTTATGGTATAAGGCTTTGTAAAAGACAACACTATGTCAGGTTCTCGCCAAGTCGTGTCTAAGTGGGTCATTGACTCTTCTCCCTTGCCCTTTGTCTTTTGCTCTTTGCCCTTTACCTTTCCTTGTTCGACCCATTTTCCAATCTTTTCAATTTCTTCGGGCGTTAGTTTTTTGACATTTTTGAAGGTGGATACTGAGGGGTCTGATGGATTCGGTGGCATATATTTTTGGGCTGTGACTTTTTTGATGAATCCTGCGCGACGGTCTACATCCTCATATGTCAATAAAGGAAAAGGAGCGATTTGTCCTTGCCGATGACAAGCGACGCAGTTCTTTTGGAGAATCGGTTCTATGTCATCATAGTAAGTCAGTGGCTTTTGAGCATTTATACTGAGGGGGTAGAAAAAGCCGCAAAAGGCAAGTGGCAAAAGGCAAAGGACAATTTGCAAAAAGCTAAGCATTAGGTTCGGGGAACTTTTAAAGTTCCCCGAACCTAATGCTTGCAACCCATCAATACTCGATAAGGCAGCCGATTGGGTTTGTTTTGGAAACAGTGATTTTCTCATTTTTCTGATATTGAGTAAGTGCATTTTTCAAATAAAATTCAGTTGCTTGAGGTCTGTATCTTCCGAGTGCAAAAAACCAATTGTCTATCGCTCCTCGGTATTGAAGCTGCCCTTTGCTGTTGAACAAAAAGGCTTCGGGGGTCGTGGTGGCTTTGAGTTTTTTGATGAGTTTGTTTTTATAATCCCAAACATATCCAAAGTCGTTAGAAGCATTGGTACTTGAAGCTCTTCTATCCCAAGTAATTGATCGCGCAAAATCTCTTGTGGCTTGTAAAGAATCCCATTTTATAAAAACAAGGATGAACTTGACATCTGGAAATGAATCAGATACCCCCCTCAGTATAGGAACGTATTTTCGACAAATTGGACAGTCAGTTGTATAAAAAACGAGGACAAATGGTTTGTTTTCAGTGAATTGTGAGAGTTCTATTTTTTGATTCGTCAACGTTTTTAGTGTCTTTTTTTCCAAAAAAGAAGCGGATTGAGCCTTACAGCCAGCAAGGGTAAAGGTTAATAGTATAACCAAGTAGTGCATTTTCATGGCATAAAAATACGGATTGAATTGTAAAAACAAAGGAAAAAAGTAAAGGCTGCTGCCCACGAATGAGCAACAGCCTTTCTTTATGTGTATTACTGAAAGAAATTACTTAACAGCAATAGTCAGATCACAGTTAGCGTATCCTGGGTTTTCACCGCAAACACCTGGTGACCATACAGTAAACTTACGACCATCAGCCGTTGTCAACTCCCAACGAACGACAACTTTGTCAGCTGCAATGAAAGGTTTTGCTGTTGTTCTACCATTTTGAGTAAATACATTCAGCTTGCCTAATCCTTTACCATAATCAAAAGTATTGTCTTTGTAAAGAGCTAATACCGCTGCTTGTGTTATAGATTGGTTGAAGTACGTACGATTGGCTGGTACAGCACTACTTTCAACGACTTTCCATAGTTTGTCGCCATGTCTTGCTGTACGGCTATTGCCTTCCTTATCAAGGTAAGTTTCGTTCAAAGCCACGTAGTATTCAATTTTTGTAACCGTATTGAGGTTGTCAATAGACACCCAACGGTATTTGAATTGAACATCTTTTGCATAGTCTGTCAGAGAGAAAGCGTTGTTTGTCGTCACTAATTCACCATAACCACTTACTGCTGTTTCCCAAGCTGGAACAGGATTAAGGGATTCGTCGCGACAAGACGCAGTCAATGCAACAATAGCCACTGCCAAAAGCATAGAGAATGAATATTTCAATATTTTCATAATGCTTCTAATTTAATATTTTTGAATAAACTTACTGAGGGTTACCCCCTCAGTAAATTTTTGATTTTTGAATAAGATTACTTGTTCCAGAAAATTTTGTTAACCCAATACTTGATGTCTTTGTAAGCTGCTGCATTGCCATTCAGGTTTAATTCTGTTTGAGCATAAGGCAAACGATAGACATAGCTTGATGCACCTTTAGGCGAAGGGCTGTTAAGTTCATCAAGCGTATTTGGAAGTCCTGTACGACGATAAGTATTATAGATTTCAAAGCCATTACCATAGCTTGAGAACCACAATTGCTTCATAACTACGTTGAGTTTCGCTGTATTATCTGCTGCTGCATCGTAACGTGCGAGCCATAAGTTAACATAAGTGGTAATCTCAGCTGCTGTTGGCGCCACAGATTTGGCATCTGTTGCCAAACCAAAGCTTGAAACGCGTGCAATATGTAAGCGAATAGCGCTTTCAAACATTGTTTTAGCATTACCAGTTCCACCAAATGATAGAGCAGCTTCAATTTGATAATACAAAATATTAACCTCAGTTAAGACCGGGAAAATACCACCACCTGTCGCAGCATTAGTGGCAGGAATTGCCGCACCCGAAGCATTAAAATTAGGCGAGTCGTAGTAACCACCACAAGGATAAACACCAGGAATAGTACGCAAACTACCATCGGCAGGGATACCCGTTGCATCACCTCTATCACGACCAAAAAGACCATTGATGAAAAGGCTATCATAACCTCTTACACGAAGAGAGTCGTAGAATTTAGTGATTGGAATATATCCCCACTTACAAGAGATACCATTACATGGCGCTGTATTACGGGCAGTCGCATCGTTCATATTAAGTCTATTTCTTGTTTGACGATAGAAATAGAACTTTGAACGTGGGTCAAGATCCAACAACATCTCCATCATGAATTGATGGTTGATATATGTGTAATCAAATTCGCCACCTGTATAAGCACCTGTGTACCATGGGTGACGAACTGAAGTTGGGTCTTTACTGAAAACAAAACGGAAATCATCGCCTGTTCCCGAGATAAAGCCACCTGATGCAATCAAGGCATTGATTTGCGCATCAGCACCTGAGAGGCCTTTACGTGCTGTTATCAATAACTTGAGCTTCATAGATTTAGCCAAACGACCCCATCTTGCACGGTCACCGTTGTACATTAAGTCACCCGTGACTGTAACAGGGCTTGATTTAGCAAGGTTTACAATGGCATCGTCTAACAATTTCAAACAAGCTGTATAGATGTCTGCATCTTTGTCAAACTTAGGTTGCTTGATTGCCTGTGCAGCATCTGCTTGTCCAGCTTCAGTGAAGGGCACATCGCCATATAAATCCACCATTGTTGCGTAAGCATACGCTTTCAATGTTTGAGCGATACCCAAATAAGTTGGGCTTGTTTGAGAAGCCGCAATTAATGCATCGAGGTCTTTCAATGGACCATTGTACATATTGTTCCACAAGACATCATAGGAAGTATTTTGCAAATCCCAACGAGATGTCGCTTGAGTTCCCATCATACCAACAAAAGCTGCAGCGTCACCCTCATTACTTGCGTAATTGCTGAAAATGCTGACTTGGCTGGATGTCAATAACAAGTCTGGTGCTGCTGAACTCGGTACATTGGGGTTCTTGTTGACATCGAGGTCAAACATAGAACACGCACCGACAACAAACACAAGAGCAAGTGAAAATGCTATTTTAGATATTATATTCAGATACTTCATACCTGTCTTTGTTTTTAGAATGTTAAATAAAGATTCAGACCATAACGACGCGTTG
>JAYVFS010000274.1:0-71674 GCA_043772905.1 Saprospiraceae bacterium
TTGATAATGTATAATTGATAATGTATAATTGATAATGTATAATTGATGATAGTATTATCCACTATACTTTATACATTATCAACTATCCATTATTCACTATCCATTAGCGGCAAAAGTACGTTGCTTCTCTTGAAAAGTTGGTTTTTGGGATAAAAAACTACCCCCTCAGTATCATTTAGCGTTTGACGGAAATGGGAAAGACTAAAAATTTGTTTCTTTGCGTTTCACATAAACTATAAAAACGACTGCATTATATGGCTAATTTGAATGATTCAATAAAAAAACGGACTTATGACGCTATTGTCATCGGTTCAGGTATCAGCGGCGGGTGGGCTGCAAAGGAATTGACGGAGAGAGGGCTTAAAACATTGATACTTGATAGAGGTAAACCCTTAGAACATATTACAGGTTATGGAGAATCGAACCTCGACCCATGGGCGTATGAACACAGAGGGGATCGGACATTGCAGGAAGAGAAAGATTACTATATTCAAGTCCGAAAACCCTATTTTTCGGAGCGGACTAAGGATTATTGGTTCAAAGACATTGATGCACCTTATACCGAAACGAAGCGTTTTGATTGGTTTCGGCCCAATATTGTCGGCGGAAAATCTATTTTGTGGGCAAGACAATGTTACCGTTTGAGTGATACGGATTTCGAAGCCAACATCCGAGAAGGGGTAGGAGCGGACTGGCCTATTCGCTACAAAGACATCGAAAAATGGATGATTATGTGGAGCATTTTGTAGGTATTTCAGGCGAAAATTTGGGTTTATCGCACTTTCCAGACCAGCACATGCAGCCGCCGATGGCTATGAATGTGGTTGAAAAATCGGTGAAAGACCAATTAAAAAAAGCATTCCCAAATCGTTATTTTACGATGGGTCGTGCCGCAAATTTGACACAACCTTTGGGCAACCGCAGTGCTTGTAATTACCGCAATATGTGCATGAATGGCTGCCCATTCAGTGCTTATTTTTCTTCGCAATCCAGCACCTTACCTGCCGCTTTTGCGACAAAAAAACTAACGATTCGCCCACAATCCATCGTCAATTCCATTATTTATGATGCCAAAAAGAATAAAGCCAAAGGCGTTTTAGTGATTGACAGCGAAACAGGTGAACGGCATGAATTTTATGCAAAAATCATTTTTGTCAATGCTTCTGCCGTGGCTTCTGCATGGATTTTAATGAATTCGAGACCCCCTCAGTATGCGAACGGTTTGGGCAATTCCTCGGGCGTTTTGGGGCATTATTTGATGGATCACCAATCGCAAGTCGGTGCATCGGGTGTTATGGAAGGGTTTGAAGACAAATGCCTTTTCGGCAGCCGACCGAATGGCATTTACATCCCGCGTTATCGCAATATTGGCAACGACAAACGCGACTACCTCTGTGGCTTCGGCTATCAGGGAGGCGCAGGACGACAAGGCTGGCAACGGGTCTTCAACGAATCGGGTTTTGGCGCAGATATGAAAAACGAAGCGACGGAGCCAGGGCATTGGTCAATGGGAATGTCTGCCTTTGGCGAATGTCTGCCGTATTTTGATAATAAAATGACGCTCAATCCCACCATTTTGGACAAATGGGGACAACCGACCATTACTTTTGATGCCGAATTCAAGGAAAATGAACGCATGATGAAGCAAGACATGAAAAACGATGCCGTTGAAATGCTCGAATCCGCAGGTTGTAAAAACGTAAAACCTTATGACAATAACGCCACTTTGGGCGGCAGTATTCACGAAATGGGCACAGCACGTATGGGTAACGACCCTAAAACATCGATGCTCAACGCCTTCAATCAACTGCACGATTGTAAAAACGTATTCGTCACTGATGGCGCAGCGATGGTATCGAGCAGCTGTGTCAACCCGTCATTAACCTATATGGCTTTGACCGCACGTGCTGTTGATTATGCCGTTAAACAGTTGAAAAAAGGTGATTTATAATGGTTACTGGTTGATTAGGCATTGGACTAATATAATAGAGCTACGAATTTCACGAATTTTATTAATTTTACTAATTACGACATAACCCATACGTCTCGATTCGTAAAATTCGTAAAATCTGCGAAATTCGCAGCTCATAAATTCGTAAAATAATATGACAATTCCATTCTTCAAATATCAAGGCACAGGCAACGATTTTGTCATGCTTGATCAACGCGAAACCGCGTATTTAACAAAAAATGACACTGCAATCATCCGTCAACTATGCGACCGTCGTTTTGGCATCGGCGGCGACGGTTTGATGTTTTTGCAACAAAAAGAAGGCTATGACTTCGAAATGGTCTATTTTAATGCCGATGGTACTGAGGGGTCTATGTGCGGCAATGGTGGACGCTGTTTGACTGCTTTTGCCCATTATTTAGGGGTTTTTGAAGAAACATGCACGTTTTTGGCGATTGATGGCGTGCATGAAGCCGTTGTTAAAGGCTCGATGGAGCATACGGCTTTAGGCAATAGTGTTTGGGTTGAGTTGAAAATGATAGATGTCGTCCTCCAAAGCATCGAACATACCGATGACTATTTTTTGATGAATACAGGCTCACCGCACTATGTTGTTTTTGTCGAAGACCTAACGGATATCAACGTTTATGACAACGGGCGAGCGATTCGCTATTCAGAACGGTTCACAAAAGAAGGAGTCAATGTCAATTTTGTTGAAATAGCTCCCCTAACCCCAGAGGGGAAAGACGGAGGCATTGAAGTAGCGACTTATGAACGGGGTGTCGAAGACGTAACCTACTCATGCGGCACAGGCGTAACGGCGGCGGCAATCGCTTATCATCTCAAAAATAGTGAGGCAACAAAAGAAGTACCTATCAAGACAAAAGGAGGAGAATTGGCGGTAAAACTTAGTAAAAATACTGAGGGGAAGATTTTTGAAAACGTTTGGTTATGTGGGCCTGCAACTCAAGTTTTTAGTGGGAATATTATGATATTGGTAACGGAAAGGGTTTCTGTAAGCGAGATGCATTGATTCTATCGTGCATTTCAATGTGATGATTTATGCCTACTACTTCATTGTTATCATAAAAAAACGCTACCGAATCAAATTCGGTAGCGTTTCACATGATTTAAAGGACACAATTTTATTAACACGAACTATACAATGAAAAAATGAATATCTAATTAGAAAGGCAAAACAGCCGTCATATTGATATTGGCTGTCACCGTTGCGTTTGCAGCGACGCTCAACGCAGTAATGTTTAGACTGCCTAAAAGACTGGCTTGAAACTCGCCTTGAATCTCCAGTTTACCGTCTTTATTGCTGTCTTTGTACGAAATACAATGCAATTCATAGTCTCCTGCTTCCAAAAAATGCAACTCATAAGAACCGTTTGAAGCAACAGAACTTGTTACTGCATTTTTGAATTCAACACCCGAACTGCCTTGCCCTTGCATCTCCGTTGCTTTGTTGTAAGTCCCTTTTTTGTAGGCATAAACAACGATTTTTTCGCTTGCTGTTGCTGACGCATCGGCTGTTGAGCCTTTAATAACGCCTGTTTCAGACTTTCCTACGATGCGAATACCACTTGTCATTTCACTGTTGCTGACAAATTTGTAGCCGCTTGTGCCGTTACTTACAATGGTTTTACGCAAGTCGAAATCCATAACAGCAGTTGAACTTTTGTCTGCATAAGATTTGAATTGACCATTCAAAACGATTTCAGAAGTCGCAGAAGCAGCCGTAATGGCTTTTTTCTGACCCGATTTTGTCAAAACATAACAGCCTGGCGCATTACCGCTTTGGTCTTTTTCGTTGTCGAGAACAAGCGTTACATTGCTGTAAGTACCTGATGCCAGATTGGTGCTACCCAATCCTTTTGTTTGTCCGCGTTGATACGCCGCAATGTCGAAAGTAGCTTTGCCATTAAAATTGTCAATGGTTTTACCATCTACTTTCACCGAAGCGACGGTGACAAAAACGCTCTGAACTTCGACATCATCAAAAGGCGCATCAGTCACTTCAAAGTTGACTTGACCAGGTGAAGATGTATTATCCTTGTTGCAAGCAACAATAGATAAAGAAAGGATTGAGAAAATGAACAGTCGGCTGATTTTTGATTTAAATGTCATTAGATTAAAATTTTAGTTTAAAAGGAAAATAATTTGTTAGAAAATAAAAAAGTTTTTGTATTTAAAAGTCTGGAAGTACAAGTGATTTCAATTTGTTGTTTCGATAATTTGTTGTTTTTTGTTCTGCTGTTTTTGTGTTAGAGTTTCTTGTTTTGACTTATATAGAATTTGTTGATTTTTTATATTTATGTGAAAAAAGGTTAAATCCTTGCTCTGCGAATTATTTTAAGTAACCCAGCGATAAAAGCAAAGACTAAAACTATCAGAATTAAACCGCTCACACTCATTTTTACAAGACCCATTATCCAACCTGTTATCAAAATGACTGCTATAAAATTTAATAAACTATTCATGACGTTTGATTTTGATTAGATGAAAAATAAGTTTTTGTGTTTGTCTATACTCTCTATATTAAAAAAAGCAGACCAGCCCGTTTTTACGAAAAAGACGGGGAGGGAATTCCCCAATGTGTGGGGTTGTGGGACGTTTTTAGGACAAAATGATGTTATGAGATAGGAAAAGAGAGCAGAAAGCGCGTGCCTTTATGCAGTTCAGAGGTAAATAGTAGTTGACCACCGTGTGATTGGACGATATTCATTATGGTTGCCATGCCTAAGCCGAGACCTTTTGATTTGGCAGTAAAATAGGGTTCAAATAAGCGATTTTGTTGCTCTGGTGTCATTCCGCAGCCATTGTCTTCAATGATAATGCGACAAGAATCCATCTGCATTTCCGTTTCGATGGTTAAAATGCCTTCGTTCTCTGTCATGGCTTCAACGGCATTGATGATTAAATTGGTCAATGCCATTTGCAATTTCGATGAGTCGGCATGGATAATTGGGTTTTCAGGGCTGTAATGTTTCAAGGTTTTAATGTTTTTCAATAAAATCCTATCATGTGTCGTGTCAACAGCCTTTTCAACAAGGTCATTTACAGGCTGCTTTTTAAGTTCTATATGGGAAGGATTGGCCGTTTGAAGCAATTCCGTTATCAAATTGCCGATGCGGTGGCTGTTGCGTTTGATGATGTCGAAATAATAGGTTAACTCATCATCTTTATTTTCAAGTCCCAACTGCTCTATGGAAAGGTCTATATTGGTCAGTGGATTGCGTATTTCATGTGCCAATGCCCTTGTAAAACGACCTGTGGCGGCTATTTTTTCTAAATTTAGACGATTCCGTTCCAGCAAACGTATTGCTGTAACATCTTGAACAGAACCATGATGATAAACAGTACCCCCCTCAGTATAAATGATGCCATTGATAATACAAATCATTTTTTCGCCCCATTTATTGACAAAAGTGGTTTCACAATCGCGTAATTCGCCCGTTTCGAATAAGATTTTAGTGATGCTCTTGCGCTCCATTTTGTCATATAACAAATCAAGGGTCTTCATCCTCATAAACTCATCATGGGTGTAGCCGAATATATCTGTCCCACGTTCATTGACATCTATAAAAACGCCGTTGCTTGTATCTGCCAAATAAATCATGTCTCTTGAACGGTTAAAAATGTTGCGATACAACCGTTCATTTGCTTTGACCGCTTTGAGTGCGCGTGCGTGTGTGAGGGCATATCGGATACTGCGTTCAAGGGTATCTGCTTCCAAATCGCTTTTAATCAGGTAGTCCGTCGCGCCTAACAATGTCGCTTCGCGGTCAATCTCTTTGTTCCCCCGGCCAGTTAAGAGAATAATGGGAGTTTCAATGTCTAAGTTTCGTACTTTGCGCAATAGGTTCAAACCTGTCTTTTGACCTAATAAAAAGTCAAAAAGACAAATATCAAAATCGCCTTCTTTTATCTGCTTAAAACCGTCTTCATAGGTTGCCGCCCAAGTGATAATGAAGTCATATTCTTCAATATCATTGAGATGATCGGCAACGAGAAAGTAATCATCTTCATCGTCGTCAACAATGAGGAGTTTGATGTTTTTCATATAAACATTGTAATTTGTGTAATCTATGTAATTTGTGTTTACAATTATTTTTTTGTCATTCTGAGGACAATCACCATGTAAAGCGTTGGTGTTTAAAACCGAATGACGCAGCAAATGGGTTCGAGTACCATGTTCGGGGAACTTTTAAAGTTCCCCGAACATAAAGTTCCTCTCCTACAAACGAAGCGCGTCATTAGTAACACAGTGAAAGAATGACAAAAATCATGTATAATGCATTCTCACTTAGGTAGAACAATTGTAAATTCAGCCCCTTTATTAGGCTTTCCTTTTGCGGTGATGCTGCCACCATGGTTTTCAACAATTTTCTTACAAATAGCCAAACCAATACCCGTTCCTTCATATTCGGAACGCCCATTTAACCTTTGAAAGAGTGTAAAAACACGTTCGGCATCGGCTTCATCGAAACCAATGCCGTTGTCACTTACAGAGATCTGATAATCATCCTTAGATTCAATACACTTTATAGCAATACGAGTCGGCACCTCTGGATTTTTAAACTTCAAAGCATTGCCCATAAGGTTTTGGAAAAGTTGCGCCATTTGGGTTTTGACACCCTTGATGATAGGCAGCGTTTGTGTTTCTATAGTCACTTTGTTGCTATCAATTTGCATCTCAAAATCAGAAAGCACCCCCCTCAGTATATCGTTCAAATCTACATGGATGCGCTCGGAAGTATCGCGTGAAAACCTTGAAAACATCAACAAATCATCAATAAAAGTCTGCATCCGTTTTGTTGCGTCAATCATCCGATCGAGATAGATAAGACCATTACCTTCAAGAACATTTGCATATTTTTTGTTTAAACGCTCGCTAAAAGCAATGATTTTGCGCAAGGGTTCTCTCAAATCATGTGAGGCAACATAAGCAAAATGCTCCAAGTCTTTGTTTGAGCTTTTAAGGCGAGCGACCTTTTTTTCAAGGTATATCAAGCGGCTTTCTTGCGCCGTAATATCGGTTAATAGCACAATACGAATGCGATCGGTTGAGCCGTTCATCACAGCTGCGGACAACCATCTGTTGTCATTGATATGAAGTGTCGCACTATTCGGAATATCAAGAAGGGATGTTTGGAAAATATCTGTTCCTGTTTTCGAAATGAGATCTGATTTTTCAAGAAAATTGTGTGCACACTTGTTTGCTTCCGAACAAACCCAAAACCCCTCAGTATTTTTATTAAAAACCAAATAACCGATAGGGGAATCCGCTTGTTGGACAGCAGTTAATAGTTCCCTCATGTTGCAATCATTTATTCAATACCTAATTTTTTTAGTTTATTATAAAGTGTTTTTCTGTCTATACCGAGCAATTCGGCTGCTTTGCTTTTATTGAATTTAGCTTGTTGCAATGTTTGCATAATAATTTCATACTCAGCATCTTGCGCAGCGGATTTCAAGTTAAATGGCTGCGGTTGATGCAGTGTTTGAGGCGTTGCATAAGTCATCGGCGTTGGCTGATGATTCGTTTGCAGGGGTGTTTGTTCTACAATCATTTCCATCTCATTTTCGGGAATACCGAAAGCCAATTTTTCATGGTTGACGATTTCGAAAGGCAATGCCTTAGCTTGCACCCATTCGGCATCTGACAACAACGCCGCCCGTTTGATAATGTTTTTCAATTCTCTGATATTGCCATACCAAGGGTATGATTGAAATATCTTTTCTACCTCGGGCTCAAAGCCGACCATTTTTCGACCCAAATCAGCACTGATTTGAGATAAAAAATAGTCCGAAAACAGCATAATATCGATGTTGCGCTCACGCAGAGGCGGTACTTCAATGCTGAATTCATTGAACCGATGATACAAGTCTTCCCGAAACTTACCCTTTCGAGCCGCTTCTGACAGTCGTTCATTACTGGCCACGACGATGCGGACATCGAGGTTTATCTCTTTGTTGCTGCCGATTCGTTTGAGTTTGCGCTCTTGAACCACTCGCAAAAGCGAGATTTGCACATCATAAGTTAAGTTCGATACTTCATCTAAAAAAAGTGTACCACCATTTGCCATTTCGAAAAGCCCTATTTTTTGACCAATAGCGCCCGTAAATGACCCTTTTTCATGCCCGAACAATTCACTATTCGCCAATTCTTTTGGTATCGCGCCGCAATCCATCGCCACAAAAGGCATATGGACGCGTGGACTTTTATCGTGAATCATACGCGCAGCAATTTCTTTACCCGAACCACTTTCGCCATAAATGATGACGCTGTAATTAGTCGGCGACACGAGGTCAATTTGCCTCAAAAGGGCCTGTGCCGCCACGCTTTTTCCTTCAATATATGAGCCTTTAGGCTTTGGCGACTGTTTTGACCGAGTAGATACTGAGGGGGTCGGATTCGCTTGATTTTCTTCGGGCTTGTTGATGGGTTCTTTGTTCGAAAAACTGGAAACCACAATCGCCCGTTGTATGGTCATTAAAATCTCTTGTGGTAAAAGCGGTTTTGTGATATAGTCCAATGCGCCTAACTTCATGACATTGACAGCAATACGTATGTCACTATATCCTGTTATGACTAAAATGGGCACATTTGGCATCCGTGATTTGATACCCGTAATTACTTCGCTGCCGTCCATATCGCCGAGCCTGAAATCAGTCATCACCAAATCGGGCTGTATTTCTTCCAATAATTTCAAACCCATTTCGCCATTATGCGCCGTCATTACCTCATAATTGTGCTTTGAGAGGAATTTTTTCAGCAAATGACAGATGTCCATGTCGTCGTCTATGACTAATATTTTATGCATTTTTGTATTGATTTAATGATTGAGTATTGCCACTAATTGACGGATTTTACGAATTTAATTTATTGTGATTTGGTTATAATGTTTAATTTAACAATGTATAAAATATTGATTTTTATTAACTTAATACACCATTCACCATTAAGCTAAAACCCGCCGTATTTGAGCCGCAGGGAAATTCAAATTTTCACGATATTTAGCGACCGTTCTACGCGCAACCGTATAACCTTTTTGATTCAGTAAATCGGTGATTTGTTGGTCATTCAAAGGGTCGGTTTTGTCTTCATTTTCAATGATTTCAACAATCGTTTCTTGGATGGCGCGGTTCGAAACAATGTTGCCATCGTCGGTCAAGACCCCCTCAGTAAAAAGTGTTTTTAGAGAGAAAATACCAAAATCTGTTTGCACATAACGGGTACTTGTGACCCGCGAAATGGTGGACACATCTAAGCCCACTCGGTCGGCAATGTCTTTCAAAATCATGGGTCTTAACTTTTTAAAATCACCCGACAGAAAAAAGGTTTTTTGTAACACAACAATAGTCTCAATGGTACTCGTTAAGGAATACGCTCTTTGTTCCAAAGCCGTAATCAGCCATTGTGCCGAGCCGATTTTGCTTTTCAAATATTGTGCGGCATCACGGTTTTCAGTACTTTTTTTCGGTGCTTTTTCAAGTGCTTCAAGGGTTTGGAGCATATGGGCATTCAATTTTATCTTATGCGTATTGATGCCCAAAACGGTGATTTCAAGCTGTCCATCGGTATTGGTTACGATAAAATCGGGTGAAATCACAGGCGTAGTGTCATTTGCCGTTGAAATGCCGCTCACTGGTTTTGGATTCAAAGAACTGATAATCTCTAAAGCCGTTTTTAACTCCTGGCTGTCAATATCAAGACCTGTTTGTATTTTTTCGTATTGATGATTGCCTAAATCAGTCATAAAATCATCCACAACGGCACATGCCACGCTTACATCTGCGCCTGTGCGTGCTTTTTCACGCAATTGCAGCATCAAATATTCTTGCACATTGCGCGAACCGATGCCTACGGGTTCAAGTTGTTGAACGATTAAAAGGGCTTTTTCAAGCACTTCTTCCTCAACATAGATACCAACACTGAAAGACAAATCATCAATAATAAATTCGAGCGAGCGATGCAAGTATCCATCGTCATCAATCGCATCAATCAAATATTCAGCATAAGACTGCAATTGTGGGTCAATGCGCCGAAGATGCAACTGCTCTTTCAGGTTTTCCCTGAAAGTGGCGGTTTGTACGACAGGTTTTTCATATTTAACTTCTTGAGTATTGCTAAAACCGTCATAAGGCGTATCTTCGTATATATCATAATCAGGGGTTAGTTCATCAGAAGTATCTTTAGCAGAGGCATCATCGTCGAAATTGCTGTCTTCGTTTTGAGGGCGTTCATCGGTATCTGAATTTTCACTGTATTCCAGAGCTGGATTGTCTTCAATTTCATCTTTAATTTTTTGCTCTAACTCTAAGACAGGCAAATGTAACAGATTGAGCATCTGAATCTGTTGCGGAGACAATTTCATCGTTTGTCTCAACGATTGTTGTTGTGTGTTTTTAAACATAAGACCAAACTTCTTTTTGATTAACTTTACCGTTAGAATGATTGCTTAAAATAGTATTCCACCGAAATATACACACTTTATGGTTTTATTTGCCCAATATGTGAAAAATAATACCCAAACAGTGTTTTTTTGTGCACACTTTGGGCTATATGTAATGATATGAATAAAAAATTGACACTCAAACAAGTTTTAATCCTGTTTCTAATTGTATTGAGCGTCCTCATTACAATGGCAACTTTGGCATACAATCGGTTGGTTTCGTTGGTTGAATCAACCGTAGCCATCAATCGGAGTAATGAATTCGCCATGAAGTTAGAGGAAGTGATTTCGTGCTTAAAAGATGCTGAATCGGGCTCAAGAGGCTTTTTATTGACCAGAAATACCGATTTTTTGTTAGATCAAAAATCGGCAGGAACAATTGTGCACCGAAATCTACTGGATATAAGACAAGAAGCCAGGAAATCTATGGAACAAATCCCTTACATTGATTCCATTCGCCGCATGGCGATAGCTAAAATTGATAATGTCTGGTCTATCGTACATACGATAAAAACAAAAGAGGTGAAAACATTGGACAGCAATCAGTTGAACCTGATAAAACAGGGTAAAGTGTTGATGGATAGTTTGCAGCTAACAATAAAAAATCTTAAAGAACTGCAACGTAAAGAACTGAAAATCAATATAGAAAAGCAGCAAGAATTTGCCGAATCGACGCCTCGTTTTTTACTCATGAACATTATTGGTGCCACTATTATTATTGTCACAACTATGTGGGTTATTTATCGGCAGCTGTTATTTGTTGAAAAAGCCAAAAAAAGCCTTGAAGAAAAGATAAATGAACTGAACAAAGCCAGCCGCGAGCTTGACCAATACGCTTTTACATTGACGCATCACCTTCAAGAACCCTTAAGAAAAATCAGGCTTTTTAGCTCGCGTTTTGAAAGCCAGTTAAAAAAAATGTCGAATACTGAGGGGGTGCTTGATTTAAAATCCATTCAGAAAATTAACGCATTTGCTGCCGATTCTCAGGAATTATTGAATGAATTTTTGGCTTTTGCTAACCTTAGCCAGCCAAATAAAAATGATATTGAGACGGTTGATGTATCTGAAATCATCAAAACCATTTGGGCTGATAAAAAGGATATTGTAAAGGCATCAAAAGCTAAATATACAATTGAAGGTGAAATGGAAATCGAGGGTTATCACGAACATTTTGTCATGCTTTTTGAGCAATTGATTGATAATGCCTTGAAATTCAAGCATCCAGAGCGGAAACCAGTTCTACTTTTTACGTGTAGGGAAGAATTGATAGCCGATAAGCCTTATCATGTACTGACGATTTCTGACAATGGTATCGGTTTTGAGCAGGAGTATGCACAAAAGATATTTTTAATATTCCAACGATTAAATCATAAAAGTGAATATGATGGTTTGGGTATAGGATTAGCCATTAGTCGGAAAATTGTGGAGCTGCATGATGGGACGATATCCGTTGAGAGCAGCCCAGAAAAAGGGTCAATTTTTACAATAAAAATACCAATTAAGCAGCGTATCGTTTAAAACGCCTACTTTTGACCGTTGATTCTTTCCATAAAAATGTTAAAACTTGTCGAGGAGTATTAAAAATGCGTCAAACGTGGCGTAAAATAAATGTTAAATATAAAAATGCGACATAAGAAAAAAACAAACTTAGTTGTCTTTGCTGATGACGATGCAGATGATAGACTACTGCTTCAAGAAGCATTTGAAGAAAATAATTTGAAGTGTACCCTTGATTTTGTTGAAGATGGTATCGAATTGCTTGAATATCTGGAAAAAAATGCAGCAACGCCTTCATTGATACTCCTCGATATTAATATGCCACGAAAAGACGGCAAGCAAATATTACAGGAGATAAAAACGAGTGCTCAGTGGCGGCATATTCCTGTCATTATGTTTACGACGTCTAAATCGCCAGAAGATATTCGAATGTGTTATGATTTGGGCGCCAATTCTTTTATTGTCAAGCCTTCTTCATTCGAAAGTCTATTGAATGTGACCAATAACATTGGGAAATATTGGGTTGATACGGTCTCTCTCCATGATGGAAGCAACTCATACTGAGGTGGGGATATTTCAATATTTAACGGGCAATTCATTGATTCATAAAAAAAATGGAGAAGGCAGTATGGGGGGATTGAAATATACTACACTTCTCCATTGACGCTGAAAGTTCATCTGAAATCTCTAAATTTTATTCATCTAAAAAAGATTGAAAACACTTTAGTGCGTTCAATCTTTTTAGTAAAAAGAATATGCCAGTGACTTTTAGCTGTGTTTTGCCCAGATTTGGGCAATAGATTCCCCGTCATGAGATTTTTAATCCCCCCTCAGTATAACCTCAACCGCACGAAACAGATAAACTCAAAATTTAGTGGGCATGATTTTTTTATAACACATTGTTTAACAATTAAGACAATCATGAATAATAGAATTTTGATAATTGAAGATGAAATTGAGTTAAGCGGCTTACTTAAAAGATTTTTAATAAAAAGACATTATGAGGTTATCTGTGTCGAAACCTTGACCAAGGCAATGTTGCTCCTACAATCCCATTCTTTTGATGCCATCATATTAGACAATAATCTACCAGATGGCAAAGGCATTGATTTTATTCCAACGATAAACAATATTCAAAACAAACCCAAGATAATCGCTATGAGCGCCATCGGGGTAGGAGAGGAGGCATTGAAAGCGGGGGCTTCGGTTTATATTGAAAAACCCATATCTATGGTGTCCATTTATCAACTATTGAATACAAAGCAAGAATAATCGTTACTATTTAATCTTATGAATACTTGTTTATCAATAGGGTAAAAACCAAATAAAAAAAGGCTGCCTCAAAAACTATATTATTAGCTTTTGAAGCAGCCTCCAAAAATAGCAAATCGAGAATAGATAGATATGAGTCATTCTATCTTATATGTACTTACAGTTTGAAAGATAAAGACAATTGACCTACCATATTTCGAGCATCACCTAAACTTGCCCTTGCCGCATTTGTACGTGCAATATTGACAAGCCCCACGCCGTAACGCGCACCTAAATAAAGATTATTCGACAGCCTGAAATTAAGACCGAATAAAAATCCTGCATCAAAATTGTTGTAATTGCTCTTATTCAATTCCGTTATGATAAGCGTCGTTTCATTTTGACTCTTAGCGTTGGCATTGGCTAAGTATGCCAAATAAGGGCCTGCCTGCAAATCAACACCATTCAACTTGTAGGTGAAAGGTAAATCCAGTTCGATATAGTTCAAGTTGAAACTATTGGTCGTGTTGGATGAATTGTACCTCACCGAAGAGCCTTTCGTCGTCACACTAAGTTCGGGAGATAGATAAACGGAGCCTTTCAACAGCCTTTCGGTATAAATACCGGCATGAAAACCCCATCGTGTTTTACGGTCGTCAAAGTTTTTAACCGATAGATTACTGGCATTAATACCTGCCCGAATACCCACTTGTGCGTTGGAAGTGCTGGACAGAAAAGCAAGGAATAGACAGATTGACGCAACTTTTGTTATTGATTTCATGTGTTTTACGTTTTAGTAATTTTATATTGTTCTAAATGATGGAAATGATTCTACTTATCAATATTCAAAAGATGTTCCATTGCTTTTTTCCATTCGAAAGTGATAATTATGAGTATTTTCGACCCCAAAGTGTGGCGTTTTTATCTCTAAAAGATGCCGCAATGTTTTAAAATGCTTTTTTCAACTTTTGGGTTGGTCTTTGAGAAGGACAGGATATAGGCGCTTTTGTTATGGATACTGAGGGGTACCCACTTGAGTGTAATTGGGGAGAAAATTCCCCAATTATCGCAATTTCACATGGTTTTTACTATAAAAAAGGGGTGGTATCCTTTTTTTACTACTAATAGTAAGAAGCACCATTTTAGAAAAATATAAAATGACGTTTTCAGAAACAGATTCAAACCAACACTAAACAAGGATAAGTTTGATGCTATACATCATAAAAGAGTCAATAGTTTCAGCCTTTAAATAAACAGGTGAGCAATAACAGCCTGTTGTTGCTCTACCTTTTTAAATCCTGTTTTATTAACAATTAAAATAAACATGAATCATGAAAAATATAATCATTGCGCTCGCCCTTTATACTGTCTGTCTGAGTTCTACGTATGTGAGAACTTCATATAATCCAATCACAGGGAGTAACATTGATAAACGATTAGAGTACTTGATAGGTGACTGGAACAGCACTGGCTTTGTGACAGATGCAGCAGGCTACAATCAATACATTGAAATAAATCAACATATTGAAGCCAAAGGGAATGACATTCAATTCATCGTTGATGGTATCAACCCACACAATGGTTTTCGATATAAAACAACAAAAACGATTTTTTATGATGACCAAAAACAGGCTTGGCACGTAAAAGGCACTGTCAAAGACAAGTATTCTCTTGACAATAAGGTGTATATAACGAATGTCAACACGGTGACTTATACTTTTTATAATGACGAGAACAATTTGATGCGTTATTCAATCATAAAAGAGAATGATAATACCTTCGTGGAAATAGAGGAGATGTGGACATCCAACGGCTGGGACAAAACGGCTTGGTTGAGAATGCAAAGGGCTTTAAAATCGTATAGCACTGTTCAAACCCCAAAAGGCGTTAAAAAACAGGAAGTTACTGATCGCCCGGTACATTAAGGATTATGTGTCGTTAAAAGAGATTTTATATAAAATTATAAAAATAGAACCTATATCTCTCCGCAGATTTGAAAAAAATCATGGAGCTGATATAGGTTCTTACTTTTTAAATCAGATACCCCCCCTCAGTATTTTTAGGCTTTTGGTGCAAAAATCATTGTTTTTCTTAGGCGTCAACGGAACTGTCTTGGGTACCTAATGGGTCAGGATTTTCCATATTGATGTTTTGCGGGTCATATTTAAGCTCATCTTCTTCGCCCATTAAATAGCCAAATGGACGTAAGTGTTCTATATTATCCATGATGACTTTGAGCATCCCTACGATCGGAAGTGCCAATATCATACCCGATGTACCCCATATCAAATTGCCAATGATTAAAGCAATTATAGACATCAAGGCATTGATACTGACGCTTGAACCCACAACTTTTGGGTAAATAACATTGTTGTCAAGAAACTGCACGATGACGGTCACACCCAAAACACCCAGTACAACCCATGAATTATCCTGTGTCACGAACACCATTATCATCGGAAAAAGCCCACCTATGATGACGCCGATATAAGGGATGATATTTAACATAGCTGCTATCAGCCCAAATAGTATGGCATGTTCAACGCCCAGAAACATAAAACCGATTGAATTTAAAACAGCTAATATCGCAACATCAAGAAACAAGCCTTTTAGATACAATTGGCAAACCATACCTATCTCTTTAATGATATCCAAAGTGCGAAATTGATACTGAGTGTCGACAAGACTAAAAAAGGTTTTAAAACGATGGCGGTATAAAAGCATGAAAAAAACCATGATGGGAATTAATGTCAAATTGGCAATAAACCCAGTGGTTGCTGAGAAAAACCCCATCAAGAAACTACCGGCTTGATTGTCATTTGCATCTTTTTGTTTGTCGAGCCATTTATTTTGCTCAGTTACTGTGTAGCCCCACTGTTTTCTGATGTATTGTTGCAAATCAAAGACTTTTTCATTCAATTTGCCTTTCAGCATCGGCATATCGTCTGCAAATTGAGCGACTTGGTAGCTCAAAATGACAATGAGAAAACCAACAAACGCGGCTATAAGAACAACACTGACAAGGGCAGCCAACCACCGCGGAAACTTGCTTTTTTCCAAATTTTTACTGAGGGGTAGAACGATGAACGCAAATATGGCGGAGAATGTAAGCGGTAAGAATACATCCTGAGCTTCAATTAAGAGAAAAGCGGAGAGAATCGTGAAGAGTAAGAAATAGGTAGATTGCGTGAGAAAACTTTTGTTTATCATTTTATGTGATTGAGTTGATTGGAAATGTTTTTAAATGTTTAGGTAAAGATATTAAAAGGAGTCTATTGGATAAAAAAATCAACTAACCGATCGGATACTATTTTTGCTATTTTTGCATAAAATTGGTAAAAAACAAAACAATGCGCAAAGAATTAATCGTAGATAAGACCTATAAAGGAGAAAATTACGCCGAAAAGGCACTGCAAATAGCAGAATATGAAAACTGTACTTTCTCAAATTGCATTTTTTCTAACACCGATTTGTCAGACATTATATTATCGGAATGTGCATTCGAGGATTGCGATATGAGCATGGCAACTTTGAAACGAACGGCATTTAGAGGTGTGACCTTCAAAAGCTGTAAAATGTTGGGTTTGCATTTTGACGATTGCAACCCGTTTCTTTTGTCTTTCAATTTTGAAGGTTGTACGCTCAATTTCTCCTCGTTTTTTAAGCTAAAACTAAAAAATATACAATTTAAAGATTGCAAATTAGAAGATGTTGACTTCGTAGAAACCGACTTAACGAACGCTGTTTTCAAGGATTGTGACCTCAACAAAGCGGTATTTGACAACACAAAATTAGAAGGCGCGGACTTTCGGACAGCTTTTTTTATTCTATTGACCCTGAAATCAACAGAATAAAAAAAGCGAAATTTTCAACACAAAATATTGCAGGACTTTTGCTCAAATACAATATTACCATTGTCTAAACGGACGTTACGACTTCTTCATTTTCATGACAATAACACCGTTTTTGCCACTTTCACCATACAAATCAATCGCTTTTTGACCTTTCAATACGTCTATTGATTCAATCGTATTCGGATCTACACTATTTAATTTTTCGTTGAATGCCTGGTGGTTTTCGAAACGATAAATCACTTCATCAATCACACATAAAGGCGGCAAAGTATCTCTAATTAAAGCTCCTTGAGCTACAGGAGGTTGCATTATTTTGATACGTGGATATTCACGGGTTTGACTAAAACCTAAAAAAGGTAAACTTAAGAAAACGGCTAAAAAGAGTTTCTTCATAACATGATTTTTTAGAAAAGTGAAGTTATTAATGCGTTTTCATGCAAATCTATTATATTTGTTAACCATTTACACGATCTCGGTATTTTAACGAAAAAACAACCAATATGAAACAGCACTACGGTATTATCAAACTTGGAACAATCGAAAACGTGGGCGAAAAGAGGACTGAAATAGACCTCATCAAAGCCCAATTCGTTCATTATCCCGATTATCAACAACTCACAATTTGGTTGCCACAAAACGGTCGGCAAGGCTACGGCAATATTCGCTTGATTAACAACAAAACCAAAACAGTTGTTGATGACAAACCCGTTGCCGACAGACTCAATGGCAGTGTTCAAATCCTTTGGGATACTTTGGATATCCCGCCCAGCGACTATACGATTGAAATTGAACATCCGAAAGGAGGTAAACACATTTTACCATTCAAAAAATTTGCAAAAACGAAAGAAGTTAAGCAGAAAGACCCTTTGCCCTTGCCACAACAGCAACAAACCACCCCCTCAGTATGGAACACTTATAAAGATGGTTTTGGCCATATTTTGCCCAATGAGGACCTTGTTTTGAGGGAAAAAGTAACAAAAGAGTTAGTCGAGCAGTTTACAAGGCATGTGACCTACGAAGGTAGTTTTAGGTCGGGTTATGTTATTTATATTGAAGGGGATAAACGATTAAGATTTATGCACGATATGGGCGATGGCGATTGTAAATTTTATATCGAAATACCCACTGAAAAGCAATGGGAAAACAATACAAAGCTCCCCCTCAGTAGAAGAAGCGATATTCTGTCGTTTATTGCCCACGCCGTTCAAAGTGATCATGCTTCGAATTGGCAATATGAAATACGGGAAGACTCTATTTATTATTCTTGAAAGATATTGTACTTTTGCCTTTCTTTGTTCCTTAAAAGAAGTCTTATTTTTGAATAGGAATAACAACATTTTCAAACCATTTTCTAAAAACAAAATTAAATTATGGCACTTTTTGGTTCGTCCAACCCTTTTTTGAAAGAGGAAAAATTTAAAGGTATCCTCGACAATGAATTGGCAACTGAAGCTAAGATGACGGTTTCGGGCGCAGTCAATAAATCATTGATTCTCACAGGTTTATTGCTTTTTACGGCAACTATTGGCTATGTTATGCCAAACATGATGTTCGTTTGGGTCGGTGGCATTGGCGGCTTAATCGCTGTGTTGGTGGCGAGTTTCAAGCCGCATTTGTCGAGCTATCTCGCGCCTGCGTATGCGCTTTTAGAAGGTCTATTGGTGGGTACTGTTTCAGCGATTTATGCCGCGGCTTATTCAGGCATTGTTATCAATGCTTTTCTCAGCACCATAGGTATTTTGGTCGCCATGTTGCTCTTCTACAAATCGCGCATTATTGCCATCACTGAACGATTCAGATTGGGCGTTTTTGCAGCGACGGCTGCTATTGCCTTTGTGTATTTGTTGTCTTTTGCCCTTTCGTTTTTTGGTATCGAAATACCTTATTTGCATGAAAACAGTGGCATGGGCATCCTCATCAGCGTTGCCATCATCGTTGTTGCGACGTTAAATTTGCTGCTTGATTTCGACAATATCGAAAAAGGAGAAATGCACGGCGCCCCTCAGTATATGGAGTGGTTTTCGGCAATGGGTTTACTCGTGACACTCGTTTGGTTGTATTTAGAAATGCTGCGTTTATTGGCTAAGATTTCTCGGTCACGTTAAAAATACGTTTTGCTAACAATAAAAAAGCTCTGTGGTTTGTCCGCAGGGCTTTTTTTTTTAGCTTAGTAGAAATGTAAGAAAATCGTCATAAACTTGAATTGACAATAATAATTAATACTTTTGTGAAGTATCAAAATTAAAATACAAAACGATTTCAAATAAACAACAAAAATGACCGTCCTAAAACCCTGCCCGACCTGTGGCGCAAAAACAAAGTACTGCCTTCAAAAAGGTATTCCAAGCTATAAATCCATTCAAGACGATGACGTTTTCGCTAAAATTAATCAATTAAACAAAGTCGTGAAGAAGTTTAAGGAAAAAGCTGAAATGCTTGAAAAGGAAATCCAGCAATTGAAAAAAGAAAAAGTAGCTTAAAGTTTACGCTCTTTCTCTGTTTCCAAAGTATCATTACCTAATATTGCAGGATAAACTGTTTAATCAATGATGAAACATCTACACATCCTGCTTTTAGCTTCGCCATTCACGTTGTTCTGTCAAAACAAGGCATTGGACTCGATTCCGACTGCCTTGGAAACCGTCGAAATTGCAGCAACCCGCCTGACATTGACCGAAAACAAAGCACCTTTGGCGGTAACGGTCTTAGACAAAAAACGGCTGCAAACGGCAACGCAACAATTATCGCCTTACGAAGTGTTGAGTGCTATTCCAGGCGTTTTTGCGATGAATCCTGACAATTTTTCACAGGATTTGCGGATTTCGATACGTGGTTTTGGCGCAAGATCGGCTTTTGGCATCCGTGGCATTCGCCTTTTTACAGACGGGTTGCCCGAAGGAACGCCTGATGGACAAGCCGATGTGGACAATTTGGACATGGGTATCATTCGTCAAATGGAGGTTTTGCGCGGCGCAGCGTCTTGTCTCTACGGCAATGCGTCGGGCGGTGTCATTTATATGTTGACAGAAAACCCAACAACCCGTAAACCGCTTTTGGAAGCGCAAACGAGCTTTGGTTCTTATGGTTTTCAAAGGTATCAACTCAAAGGAGGTCAGAAATTGGGCAAATTTCTCTATTTTCTCAACGGTTCACTCAATTATACTGAGGGGTATCGCGCAGGAAGTCAAATGCAAAATACCATCGTAAATGGTAAAGCGACTTATAATTTTAATGAAACAACTAAGCTAACGCTGTTAGCAAACTACGGCAACAGCCCAACAGCCAATGACCCAGGTGCATTGACCATTGAAAAAGTAAAAGCCAATCCACGGCAAGCGGACTCCACCAATTTGCTTTTTGAAACAGGCGAAGCGGTTACGCAAAGTAGGGTAGGAGCAACTTTTGACACCAAATTCAAGCAAAAGCACAGCATTTCTGCCCGCACTTTCTATACATCACGTCGTTTGCTCAATCGTTTGCCCATTGCCGCCAATGGTTTTGGTGATTTAAAACGCAACTATTACGGCGGCAGCGTGAGTTATCAATTAGATGAGAAAATTGGCGACATGCCCTATCGTTTAAAACTCGGTATTGACGTTGAAAATCAAGAAGATAGACGACAACGTTATGCTTATTTGAAGACGACAATAGATGGCGCGACGAAATACAAACAAGATAAATTAGCCCTCGACCAATTGGAATCCTTTCAAAGCACAGGCATTTATTTGTTACAAGATTTACAGCCAACGGATAAACTCTTATTGTCATTTGGTTTGCGTTATGATGATTTGAATTTAAAAGCAACGGATTATTTTCTCTCTAACGGCGACCAATCAGGGAGTCGGCACTTCACAAAAGTCAATCCGATGGCGGGTGTGAGTTATTCTTTTGCAAAAAAGGCTTCGGTTTATGCCAATTATTCATCCACTTACGAAAGTCCAACGCTCAATGAGTTGTCGAACAACCCTGACAACACAGGTGGTTTTAACCCTACGCTTAAACCGCAACAAGCGCAATCGGTAGAAATTGGTACAAAAGGTAATTTTAGTAATGGCACTTCAAAAGACGTACATTTTGACGTAGCATTGTTCAGAATTGAAACACAAAACGACCTTGTGCCTTATCAAATAACAGGGCAAACAGGTAAGACTTTTTACAGAAATGCCGGAAAAACCTTGAGAAAAGGCTTAGAAATAGGCGTAAACTACACTTTTACTGAGGGGGTAACGGCTTACTACACACAGACGTTTTCTAACTTTAAATATGAAACGTATTCCGTAAACACCACTTCTTTTGACGGCAATGTTTTGCCGGGCATTCCCAAAACACATGGGCAATTAGAACTCCGTTACACGCCTAAAAATGGCTTTTTTGCGATTGTTCAAGGGCGTTATGTCGGCAAAGTGCAAGCCAATGATGCGAATACGGCTGCCGCAGATGCTTATACGGTCTTGAATATCCGTCTCGGACATACTTTTTCGATAAAAACGTGTGAAATAGAACCGTTTTTGGGTGTCAACAACTTGACGAATACCGCTTATATCGCCAATGTACAAATCAATGCACAAAGCAATCGGTATTTTGAGCCTGCTACGTTGCGGTATTTCTTTGGTGGGTTGAAATTGCGGTTGAAATAATAATACCGTCCCCTTTTTTGTCATTCTGAACGCAGTGAAAGAACCTGTATAATTATTTGAAAATGAAACATTTAGATTCTTTCACTGCGTTCAGAATGACAAAAAAGGGGACGGTATTCATGTACACATTATTAAACAAATCACTTAATCGTAATCGTCTTCTTTTGCGTCGTATAAGCCGAAAAGTAACCTAAAATTGCGCCTTTCAGATTCGTTACAGGGTTCGTAGGCGTTGCTGAATCGCTGTTTCGGCTGCCGCCGCCCTCTGCCATCGTTGTAAAATACAAGTAACTCGGTGCATCAATGCCTTGCATTTCGAGCGTGACCGTATCACCGACTTTAATTTCGTCATCCTCACCGCCGCCACCGAACAGCGGTCTGCCATTAAGTCTGCCATCGCTTAATTCATCATTAAAAGTAAAGATGTCTTTCCTCACTTTACCATTGACGGAGACGATAAAACGATAATTGTCGCCAATACCTTTGGGGTCAACGTAGCGTGGAATGAGTGATATTCTTGTATTACCAAAAAAGGATTGTTGCAATATAGAAATACTGTCCAAATTAACTTTGCGTGGTATTGTCGAAGACGCTGTAATCGTTTTGCCGCCTGTTAAAATCGTCAAATCGTAGGTATTGCCCACTTTTCCAACAAGTTTTGACCCTTTATACAGCCCTGCACTTGTTTCTTTGAGCGTATCAACCTCTCCTGTTGTCCGATTTTTGATAAAAACAACGGCACTACTGAGGGGGGGGAATGTATTATTTGCAGAGAAATTAACGGTCTTTGACAACTGAACGGTTGCCTTCTCTGTCTGGTCATCTGAAAGGTGTGCATCAACGACGATTTGCGGGTCGGCGGTGTTTAAATCGAGTTCGATGATTTTTGTACAGCTTGCAAACATCAAACTGACTGTCGTTATGGCTATGGCTATTTTATTCATTTTGAATGATTTATATTTTATTAATGACATTAAACCCCTAATTTATAGTATCAAATACACCGAAAATACTGAGGGGTGCTTTTTAAATAAAAATTTGTATTTTTGTAAAAATTTAAAAAATAACAACATGATGCGCGAACTAACCGTCAAAGTTTCAGACAATCAATTCGATACATTGGTCAATTATCTTCGGACATTACCTTATGTTCAAGTGCCGTCTATTTTGAAAAACAGCACGAATGAACCGACAATGAATGACCGAACACAAGCAAAAACAGCTAAATTAGACGAACCACCCTTTGACATCGCTTCGTTAGGTGAAATGGATAATACGCCCTTTGATATTGAGTACACAAAAAAACATCATCATATTCATTGGGAACATTTCCAAGAGGTTATTGATATGTTTAAAGATGTACCACTTGAAAATCATATAGAACAACATACGAAAATAGATACTTAATCACTTTATTTTTATGACTTACATCTTAGATACTAACATATTAGTTTACCTTATTCGCGAAAACCAAACTGTTGTCACTGAACTTGTGAAGCGTGATGTCTTTGATTTAAAAAACATTACGTCCGTTTCAATTGCTTCTTTTGGTGAAATTCTTTCATTTGCACTTCAGAACAATTGGGGTACACGGAAAAAGGATAATCTTGAAAAACTTATTTCAAATTTAAGTCCTGTGCCAATAATTAAGCGTGAGATGCTCGATACTTACGCTGAAATTGATACGTACAGTAAAGGTAAATTGTCTTCTCGCCCACTGCCACAGGGACTTTCCGCACGTACTATGGGCAAAAACGATTTGTGGATAGCCGCTACAACTCATTTGTTGAAAGCAGACATAATCACAAACGACAATGACTTTGACCATTTAGACGGTATCTATTTCAACGTCATCAAAATCCTTACTGCCTAAACCTAAAACTTGAAATTATAAGACACAGACGGTATCCACTTAAACAAAGACGTTTGTTCTATCTCCGTTTTCGTCGGATCCGTCTTACTTTCTTTGAATGCAATCGTGTAAGCGTTTTCACGTCCATAGGCATTATAAACACTGAAAGCCAATTCAGACGACCAATATTTCCGCTTCTTCAATTGCAACGTTGCACTCAAATCGAGGCGATGATAAGCGGGCATTCGGTAGCCGTTGCGCTCGGTGTAGTACCATAAAATTTGGTCTGCCACTGTGTATTTACCGCTTGGAAACGTCACAGCGTTGCCTGTTTGATACACCCAAGTTGCAGCGAATGTCCATTTAGGATTTAATTGATAAATACCAACGACTGCGATGTCGTGCGTCTTGTCTTGACGTGCGGCATACCAACTGCCGTTGTTCACACCGTCAATTTGGCGTTCTGTTCGCGCCAAAGTATAGGCAATCCAACCTGTTAGCTTGCCTGTTTTCTTTCTTAATAACAATTCCAATCCATACGCCCGTCCTTTACCGAACAACAACTCCGTTTCGACGACATCATTGATTCTTAACTGAGCACCGTCGCGGTAATCCACTTGGTTTTGCATGGTTTTGTAGTAGGTTTCAGCACTAAATTCGTATTTATTGTCGGCAAAATTCTGGAAATAACCGATTGATATTTGGTCTGCAATCTCTGGTTTTATGAAATTACTGGACGAAACCCATCTATCGGTCGGACTTGATGTCGTCGAATTGCTCAACAAGTGCATATTTTGGGTGTTCCGCGCATAAGCGGCTTTGATGGATACTGAGGGGTTCAAAATATACGACAAAGACACACGTGGTTCGAGGTATAAATAGGTTTTAACGACTTCTCCCGAAGCATACTTTAATGTGTCTATGATATTTCCTTTCGCATCAATATTATAGTAGTTGCTACCTCCCAAAACATTGAACATCGAAAGGCGCAAACCATAGTTCAGACTCCATTTATCGCCAATTTCCTGCTCATTGCCTGTATAAAGTGCGGATTCCAACGATTTGCGTTTTTGCAAATTGCCAATATTGATGCCTGTGCCGTCTGTACTCGCGTTTGTGACGTTGCCAGGTGTGACAGTATGATGAATGACATTAACTCCAAACCGCCATGAATTAGAGGGATTTGGAAAGAATTGAAATTCTTGTTTCAAATTCCAATCTTCAATTTGTGAAGTGATTTTAAAATCCGTTTCACCTGCGGCAATTTTTATTTGGTAGTCGTAATTGCTGTAAATAAGCGAGGTATTGGAGAATGTTTTGGTGTTCCAAACGTGATTCCAACGAGCAGTTCCCGTTGTATTGCCCCAATTAATGCCAAATTGACTGCCAAAACCTAATTTATCACGCCCAAAATAGCCCGACAAAAATAAACGGTCTGATGATGACAGCTTGTAATTGACCTTTGCATTGAGGTCATAAAAATATAAAGTGTTGTTATTGATGGTTGAATCAGGCGACAACTTCAAAAACAAATCAGCATACGTCCGCCGACCTGTGACGAGGAAAGATGATTTATCTTTTTGTAATGGTCCTTCGAGATTGAGCTTTGAAGAAATCAAACCAATGCCGCCCGAACCGCCAAAATTCTGATTGTTGCCTTCATTCATCTTTATGTCCAAAACCGACGACAAACGCCCGCCATACTGAGGGGGTGCATTGCCTTTCAAAAGCGTCGCATCTTTAATCGCATCGGAGTTAAACGTCGAGAAAAAGCCTAAAAGATGGTTGGCATTGTAAACAGGTGCTTCGTCAAGTAGTATCAAGTTTTGGTCAACCGCCCCACCACGCACAAAAAAACCACTTTGTCCTTCGCCAGCCGACTTAACGCCAGGCAACAATTGTATCGTTTTCAAAATATCCTTTTCACCAAAAAGAACAGGGATATTCGCCACGTCTTTAATGTCAATGCGTTCAACACCCATCTGTGCGGTGCGGATATTTTCATCTGCTTTGCGCGCCGAAACGACCACAGCATCCAATTCTTTCGCTGTTTCACCAATCGGCACGTCCAATTTTTGGTTTTTGTCCAACACCAATACACGTTCCACTTGTGAATAGCCGATAAAATCAATGAGCAAGGTGTAAGTGCCTTTGTCGAGCGTTAAAGAAAAGAAGCCGTACTCGTTTGTCACCGTACCAACAGACGGTTTTTCTTTCAAACGGACGCTGGCACCAATGAGTTCTTCGCCCGTCCGCCCATCTTTGACAGAACCACTAACGGTAAATTTGTCTTGAGCTAACAGAAGACTAACAAATAAGGTAAAAACAAGACTTAATGGAATTTTCCTAATCATAATTTTTGGTTGATTTCTTATTAAATGTGTTAAACAGTTGCAAAATTAACGCAACAAGTATGCAGACTTATCCAATTAATACCAATTGGCTGTTTTTAGCTATGAATGAATGGATTATTGAGACATTGAACGGGTATCAAGTTTTGGAATTTGACCGAAGCGGTTGCTCAATTGATATGACCCGTCCAGATAACGATAACTTTTATGTATAAAAAAAACCTTGTTTCGTTGCAACTGTAATAAGGATGCCTGTAACTTGCCCTCCGATTTTAAAGTTTCCGTCATAAACCGTTTTTAAGTGTAAATTGTTTTTTAAATTGCTGAAAAAACATACTTTTTACGTTTGGTTTGGTGGTTTGTGGCTTGAATTATGCTTTCTTATTCTTTTCAATCACATATAATTTCTTAATTTTTTAATCAAATTAAATATGAAGACAATCGTGTTCGCCCTTGGGGTGACTTTTTTGAGTTTTTTATCGGTTTCGACCCTTTCTGCTCAAAAATCTTTTGAGTGGGATTACTACAAAGTGTCCATCGAATTGCCCGACGATTTCAAAGTCGTGAAAAACACCGACAACGAATTTGAATGTGACGGTGATGGCATGAGCCTCATGATGTATGTCTTTGACGACGGCGATGTCACTCTCGCAGACATGAACAAAGCCACTCGGAAATTGGGTCGAGACCTGAAATTTGAACTAAAAGATGAGCATTATGAGCTGGATTACAACGGTTTCAAAGGTGAATACATCTTGGGTTTCAAAGACGGGCACCAAATCATGGTTGCTGGCTTGATTAATCCCAAAAACGCAACGAATTTCTTCATCGTTATCATCTTTGAAGATGGCGACGACCAAGCGGAAACAGATGGCGTGGCTATTTTGAACAGTTTGGAAAATCTTTAATAGAATAGTTTTATCATTGTCAAGATGATCTGAAAGGCTGCTTTTACGAAGGCAGCCTTTTCTGTTTTAAAAGGCTTCTTAGACTTTCAATAAATCAATATATTGATGATTCAAATGATTGAAGTCATTGTCGGTGGTTATAAACTTAAATTGCCCGATATGCGCCGTAGCTGCTAACCAAATATCATTTTTACCCATACTCCGCGCCGATAAACCCAAAGGACGACCCGCTAATTTGCCTTGACTGAATGCATCTATTTCAGCATAAGCATGTATTATTTGTTCGTAAATGCCTATAAGTTGGATTTGTTCGATGATTTCTTGCAAACGTTGTCTGCGTGAAGCACCCCAATTGAGTTGATAAGCCAATGACTCGATTTCGCCAATGTTAATGACTGATAGAAATACGTTATTGCCTTCATCGAAAAAGAGAAAACGTGTTTTCCAATCGTTGTATTTATCCGAATTGCGGATATAATGCACCAAAATATTGGTGTCCCATAAGTAGTTCATAGTTGCAAGAAGTAAAGTGAGAGAATAATGGATTTACAACATTTTACACAGTTCTTCGGCAGAAGGTTCGTTTTCAAAAAGTTCAACGAGTGCCGATATATGAGTCGTTTGCACCGCAAAAGCCGTTAAGTCTTTCGGGAATTTCTCACTGTTTAAGGAAACAGGTGTCCAGGTTCGGACAATTTTGGACGGTTGCGTAGGCAAAATATGGCGTTCCCGCAGTACAAGTGTAAAAGCCTCTACCGTCAAACGGGCAATGTCTGCTGCTTGATAAAGCGTAATGCCTTTTTTATCAAATAATGTCACCGCCAATTCTAAACGAACTTCGGCTTCTGTCATTTGAATGTTGTCATTGATTTCTAATATCATCTTGAATGGGTTTTGATGTGCGTACAAAAATAATACAAATTTCTGAATGACCCATAAAATCACCTCTTTAAAAACCCAAACTCAACGCCAACCGAACCATCCGCTTAGGATTCGGATAAAAACGAATGACTTGATAATCTGTATTGAACACATTAGTCATTTGCAAACGAATATCTGTTTTTAGCTTTTTTACTGAGGGGGTAAAACCGAGCGTCGCATCTGCCAATGTAAATGGATTTGTCCAAGTCGTCTTATCCGTTGTGCCAAAACGTTTGCTCGAAGCGGTTTGTGTCCAAGCAAAATAACCGTTTTTATAGGTCAACCAAGCACTCACGCTGCCATTGTGGGCGGGTACGAACAATTGCACGCCGCCATTGCCATCTGTGGCGTGGACGTATTGGTATTGTGCATTGATTTTGTAGCCAAACATCTGTATCGTGCCTTGAAAACGCGCACCTGTTTCGATGCCACGAGACAAAAAACGATTGATATTCGTCGGTCGCCACCGTCCATCGGTTTGCGGTTGCCACACAATGCGGTTTGACATCTCAATATCAAACGCCGTGAGATGCGCTTGAAAAGAACGGCGTGTGCTGTGGCTTTTGTAGCTGATGCCGACTTCTTTTGACCACCCTTGTTCGGTCTCTAAATTGGGATTGCCCAATCCTGCCCAATACAAATCGTTAAATGTTGGCACATTGAAGTTGCGCGAAAGCGACCCCCTCAGTATTAATGATGAATGATGAATGATGAATGATGAATTGGGCGTCGTGACCTGCTCATTGTTAACTGTTAACTGTTGAGTATTAACTGATTCAAACAGTTTTTTCTCGAAGCCGAATGAAAAGGTGGTGGGTTGCAATTTGTTCAAGTATTCTTGACGGATATTAGCGGTTAAAGTGATAAATTTTGTGGTCAAAGCATCGTTGACAAACAAAGCGAGACGGGTGCGTTGATGATTGTCGCCGTAATTTGTGTTATCAGAAAGGTCGGCAGTGGTATTAAAACCTGCTCGAAGGGTGTGTTTTTGGGAAAAATTGACGTTCCATTCCGCTTCACCAACGTAAGAACGGATATTGTTTTGGCTGTTTTGCACGACATCAGAGTTGTAAAAGTTTTTATCAAACACAAACGCCCCACGTACTTTAAAATAAGATTTTTGAAGAAAATGAGTCCATTCAACAACACCTCGACTGGCGGAATCACTGTAAACGGCATTGTCAGGTCGGGCAGTCATGGTCGGTGTGATGTCTCTTTGGTTGTTACTTTGCCAAAAATTGACCTTTAAAAAGTCTTTTTGGGTCAATTCAGCGAATACATGGACGTTGATATTCAGCAAATTATAAGCGGCGTGTGTTGCGTTTTGCAAGGGTTGTCCAATTTCAGCAGTATTTCTAAACAAAAAATCATTTTTAGCTGCTTGGTGCGCGATACGCAGCGAGCCGCCTATCTTTTTTTTCTTAAAATCGAGTTGTGCTTGTTCATTCCGGAAGCCATAACTGCCCAAACCATAGCCGATTTGCCCATGAAAACCGTCTGTTTTTGGTTTTTCATTGTCCAAATACACCACGCCACCAATGGCACCCGACCCAAACAAAGCGGAATTGCCGCCCAACTTCACATCAATACGTTGCGTCGAACCGACATCTAATAAAGCCATGTCGTTCAAGCCATTCAAAGGGTTTTGTAGGTTGATGCCATTCCATAAAATCGCTGTGTGATTCGCTGCCATCCCTCGCACCGCAACGCTCGCCAAACCTGTGCCATACGTCCTTATACTGAGGGGGGTCTCCGCTTGCAAATAATCGGATAGATGTTGGTTTTTATACAAATCCAAGGTCAAACTATCACTTTGCAACTGCGTTTGACCGATTGAAAAGACATTCAAACGCTGTGCGGTGACTTCTGCGGCGGGCAGTTGTTTTGTGGTGTCGCTGGTTTGTGCATGTAAAGGCATTACAACGATTAAAAAAATGAGATTTAGGAAATTTTTAAAATTTCCTAAATCTGTACAAATACATTTCATCTGCGTTTTCATACATATATAAACGTTATTTTTTGTCATTCTGAGGAGAACTGGCACTTAAACGGTGTCGTCTAAAACGGAATGACGCAGTAAAGGGGTTCGAGTACCATATTCGGGGAACTTTTAAAGTTCCCCGAACATAAAGTTCCTCTCCTACAAACGAAGCGCGTCATTAGTAACGCAGTGAAAGAATCTAAATGATTGATTATCAGATTCTTTCACTACGTTCAGAATGACAAAAATCAATTATTGAAACCAAAAATTACTCGGTGCAATCCCTGTTTTCAAAGAATCTTGCAGCGTTTTGGTGCTGTTAAACACATAAACAACACCTGCGGAGCTGAAATTCTTAGCATCGGCGCAAAAAATATTGCCTGTTTTCGGGTCAATACCCAAACCATATAAGGCAGCAAAGGTCGCAGATGTCGCTGGTTTGTCAATCCATACTGAGGGGGTCACCGAAGTGAGATCTTTTTGATAAATCGCCTTGCCACCGACAAAATACAACGTGTTTTTAGTGCTGTTAATGACTAAAGAACTCGAACCTTGCGGCACATTGAAAGTCGCCACGACTGCATTGTTTTTAATCTGTACCAATTTGCCATTCGCTGCGCCCCATGCACCACCGCACAAGACCCACACATCGCCATTGGCATCTTGCGCAAGACTGTTGGGTGCCACGCCGACGTTGATTTTTGATGTTACGGCTTCCGAAGCCACGTCAATAATGGCCACTGTCGAGTCTTTGTCGAAACCACCATTGTTGACCGTCCAAACAGCCGTACCGACACGCAACAAACGCTCTGCGCCTTTGCCTGTGGCAATGGTTTTAGTGAATTTCTTTGTCGCCAAATCCAATACTTTGACCGCACCGACAACGCCATTGCTGCCCCATTCGCTGACAAAAGCCTTTTTGTCATCAATATTAAGGAAATAACGCGGTAAAGTTGTCCCAACAATAGAATCTTTGAACTTAAAGGTGTTCGCATCCACCACCATCAACTTATTGGCATTGTTGACGACGAGATACGCCTTACCATTGGCAACAGACATTGATTGCAAAATGTTGCCAATCGCTGCGCCCGCGTTTTCAGTCGCAAAAATGTCGTTTTTGAGACCGCCAACAGTGCGGCTGTACGAACTGACGGTGCCTGTACCGCCTGAAAATGCGCCTTCTTGCGTAATAAAAACAGTGTTTTGATAAGGTTGGACGGCAGTCGGTTCTGTCTCTTTGCCGCAAGACGCAACAAGGACGGTGAGGGCAAGTGTTTTTGCCCAAAACATGATGTTTTTCATAAAAAAAGTTAAGAAATTGGTGAATAAAATAAGTTTTTTCCCGAACTTATTGACCCACAGGAAAGCGGAAGGATGTTTAATGATGAATGATAAAGTATGAATGATGAATAATGCTAAAACAGCATAACTCATCATCTAAGATTCATCATTTATCATTCATAAATCATCATTCTTTCCTGTTTTCCCGCAGGTTTTGAATTCGTGAGATTCGGGCAGGTCTTCTGACTCGTCGGCTTTTTATCGTCTTCCCATTTGCCCCCCTCAGTAAAAAGAGGTTTAAACAGTGACTTCATTGATAAACAGTGTTTGATGGACATCAAAAAATGTCCAAAACCAACTTACAGCTGCGGGAACAGTCTTGGTTTTTCACCAAATTCCCTTTTAATGTCGCGCTTTGGGGCGTGACAACCAAAATCGGCGGCGAAGGTATAAATATTTAGATGATTGGGTTAGGTATAGTAAACAGAAAATGGGATAGTTTTTTATTTTTTTTTGCAAAAAAAAAGCAAAAACTATCCCATTTTCTGTTTACTATACCTCCTTAAATCTTATTTCAATTAAAACTAAGACAATGACATTTTTTGACGCAAAACAAATCGAAGAACTGTTACCCATGCACGACTGCATAAACGTGATGCGCGCCGTTTTTTCACTAAATTTAGAAGAAGAAACGCTGAATCCGCTGCGCAACATCATTCCATTGCCCAACGGTGCGGGTTTGATGGGTTTGATGCCCGCTTATATCCAGCCTTACAAAGTGATGGGTGTTAAAGTATTGAGCGTTTTTTTTGACAATTATAAAAAAGGTTTGAGTTCACATCAAGGCATCGTCAATCTGTTTGAAACGAAGACGGGACAACTGCTTGCGAGCTTTGATGCGGACAGTATTACAGGCATCAGAACGGCAGCGGTCAGTGCTTTGATGACTGATTTGTTGGCTATAAAAGAGGCGGAAACCTTGTGTTTGATTGGTAGCGGTGTCCAAGCGGAAAAACATCTTGAAGCCATTAGTTTGGTCAGACCTTTAAAAAACGTAAACGTTTGGAGTCAAAACTATGAGAATGCACAAGCTTTTGTAGCGAAAGTTGCGCCAAACTACCCCCTCAGTATAAAAGCCTTTGCGACTGCCAAAGAAGCGGTTAAAGATGCCGACATCGTTTGTACCGTTACATCTGCCTCAAATCCAGTCATTTATAACGATTGGCTCAAACCACATGTGCATATCAACGCCGTAGGTGCTTGTTCGGCGGATAGACGAGAATTGGACGGCGACATTGTGTTGCAAGCAGATGTTTATGTGGACAGTTATACCTCTGCGCAACATGAAGCAGGTGATATTATTTTGGCAGCAACAGCAGAACGGACGGTTTCAGACATCATAAAAGCGGATATTCACGACATTTTGACGCATAAAATCCTCGTTGACGTGCATAAAAAGACCGTTTTTGAATCTTTGGGCATTGCGATTGAAGATGTGGCGGCTGCATGGCATTGTTGGAATACACAGAATCTTAGGGAGATTCCAAATCTCCCTAAGATTTGAACCCATTTAGGCTGACCCCTCAGTATAAACGCTCTATTTGAACTAAAACGCCACATATTGATATAGCATTTCAGAAACATCTGCCAAAGCCGCAACACCTGCATTGACATCTGTCAAACCTTTGGACAAAAGAACGACGACATATTGCCGTCCATCAGGCAAATAAACAATGCCCGAATCGTTTTGAACGCCTGTAATACTGCCTGTTTTATGTGCCACAACAACTGTTTTGGGTAGTTTTGAAGGAATAATCGAATTAAAATGCTGGTCAGTCAATATCTTAATCATGGCTTTCGATGCCCGTTTGTTCACAGCTTTGTGTTTGGCGATTTTTTCAAAAATCAACATCAAATCGTAAGCGGTGACGGTGTTGTTCAGACCTGCGTTAAAGGCTTTGGTGTCTTCTACCCCCCTCAGTACTTGGATGTCATTTGCGCCAAACGTGCGCATGGTGGCATTGACGTTTTTGGCGTTGACCAAATCAATCAACACATTGGTTGCCAAGTTGCTGCTGCGGATAATCATCTGATAAGTGAGGTCATAAATCGTCATTTTATGACCTATCTTCTGATAAATGCTGTCCGCACTGTCGTCGGCAATGTCCAAACTGAACGGGCTGCCGTCCACAATGCTTTTGAAGCTGTTTGTCAAGGGAATAGAATCCTTTAAAGCGAATTTCCTCGCTTTGGCTTGTTTATAAACCTCTATCATCACAGGCGTTTTCATGGTGCTGGCGGCATGAAAGTTCTCTTTTTCATTGACAAACAGGGTTTGACCCGTTTTTAAATCTTTGAAAGCGACGGCAAAACTGCCGTTAACTGTTGTCAATTTATCTTGAATCGCTTGTTTGACTTGCTCAATAGATGTTTTTTGCGCCTTTAAAGGTAGCAAAAGGACGACGAAGTACAAGAAAAGAATGTGGTTTTTCATATTTGATGATTTGATGTTTGGAAATACTTTTGACAACTTTATTGGGTAAAGATAGAAAGGGAAAATGGTATTTTTAAACGAAAAATGACGGAGCGATTTACATCACTCCGCCAAGGTATTGTGCTTTAAAAGTTGAATTAGTTTTTGAAATAGCCCTTAATGGGACTTAAAAATGAACGCCCACCGTCAAACCGATGCCCCGATTGCGGCGATAAGGTTCGCTTGAACTTGAATTGGTGGCATTATCATCTAACAAGTTGTTGATACCTAAATTGTAACGACCTTCAAGGTACATTTTACCTAATGAAAGACCTGCACCAACGTTAAAACCCCAGTCAATGCGTTTTTCAGTGTTCGCATCATCAGTATAATCCACCGTTTTGTTAGATGTAGAAGTCACACCTAAGAACGTTAACTCGTTTTTGTATTTGCCATTCAAAGCAATACCGACGTAAGGACCACCCAAAACATAAAAACCGATGCCTTCCCCAGAAGTATTGCCCAAACCTAATTTCAAAGAAACAGGTACTTCAATGTAGTTTGACGTAAAGGTTGAAATGTACTTGTTGTTTTCGTCCGTAATATATTGTGATTTACCGCCCTTTTGGATAAAGACCAATTCAGGTTGAATCGCAACATTATTGGAGATTTTAAAAGGCATGGCTACCGCAAATTGAAAACCAAAGATGGATTGGTTTTCATAATCCTTGTAATTTTTTTCTGTTGCATTGGCAGACATGCTGGCAATGTTGATACCGCCACGGATACTTGCTTGTGCTTGAAGACTTTGTGTTGAAACAATTGCCATAACGAACATGAGGACTAATACAATTACTTTTTTCATTTTTTCTAGTTTTAAAATATATAATTTAATGATTTATAATAATACTTAAAAAACCTTGCCACAATTGTATCCCCTCAATATGTGTGTAATGTGGGGAATAGTGGGTATTTATTTCCCCAAACTGGTTAATACTTATTAATGTCGGGGTGAATTAGAGGCACCCAGACATTCAGCATAAAAAAAAATCCGCTTTCAATTATTAATTGAAAACGGACAGCATTATTGAACAAATTACTATAAACCTTTTTAGATAGTCCAGTACTTAGTGCGATTGAGCGTGGTAAATAAGACCAGCAACGCACAGAGTGTAACTAACAAATTCATGGATAATGAGGGTATGGCATCCGTTAGACGAATCATTAAAATACCGCCGAGTGCCCACAAAACAATTATCCCATAAGCGACATTATTTAATTTGGTAACACTCCAACAAGCGATAAGCGATCCGAAAAGCACCATGGTCATTTGCCAAAAGCGCGGGTCGAGTCCGAAACCATTCCACTCAATTTTAGTCAGATAAGCGGCAACATTACTAATCATGGCTATCGAAATCCACCCCAAATAGAGGCCAAAAGGGATTTTTAAATACAACCGATACTTAGGTGTCGCCGTTAACTCGAAACTGATACGACGGTTAATCTCAATGAGGGTAAATAATAAACCCATCATCAACAGAGTCGAAAAAAATAATTTCTCATAGTGCCAAGCTAATATCCATGTGCTGTTTAAAACACAAGTTAATAGAAATAGTAAACCTGTCTTCCGCGTGACCATATAATCCGCTGGGCTAATATTTTTTAAAAAAAGTGATCTCAATTGCCAAATAACAAACATCAAAAGGGCCGCGTAAATGACTCCCCATACAGAAAACGTGATGGACGCGGGTGTGAACAAGTTATTGTACTTATCTGATACCTCATTCATGGTTACGCTATTGATATTTCCCATTAAGGATGCATAATTGACAAACAACATTCCAAGAAAGAAGATGAGATTCAGTACCAGTATAGTCCTAACGATTAATGATTGCTTATTCATAGCTTTAAATTTTATTGATTAATTTTATCATTCACTTCTTTTAATGTCTGTTTCACATTAGCAGCGAATTCATTCCAACCGTCTTTCATATCATGACCGACTTCTTTTAAACTTTCATTCAATCGGTCACGAGCGGCTATCAAATCTTTCTTTTCTTGTGCCCAAGCCTCTTTTTGTTTTTTAGCGGCTTTCTCCATCTTCTTATCGGTTTCTGCTATTTTTTTATTGATATTTGAGATGGAAGCGTCAATATCTTCTTTAAGTTGTTTGCGGGTTTTTTCCATGTCGTGTTTCATGTCATGAGCCGCATCTTGCATATCTTCGCCTGCGGTTTTAGTTGATTCACCGACTTCTTTACCGAAATCCTTGGCGGCTTCTGCCAAATTTTCCGACTTCTTTTCCAATTCGCTTTTAGGTGGCTCGTTGTTACAAGACATAAGCGTTAGTGAAATAAAAATGGTTGACAGTACGGATGCAAAAAGTATCTTTTTCATAGTTAATTGCTTTTAAAGTTTAATAATAACGTTTGTGTCTAATAATACTAAAAAATTATGCCAGCCCGTTTTAGGCGGTTTTGTAGCTAAAATTACCCATAATGAGAAAACCTTCCTCTATCTGATCCTATTTTCAAGGTATTTTCTGATATTTCTGATGTTTATTCGGCTTTTGGATTTCTTTTTCTATTCCTCCGTTCACAACAGTTTTTCTTGAAACGAAGTTATTGTTTATTTTTAAGTTATTGTTTTAAGCAAATAATAAAGCATATTAAAAAAGGTCGTTTTCATAACTTTCGGGCATGTTATTGGTTATTAAAAAAGAGATAATTGACAAACATCATTTCAAATAAAGACAACTTCCTTTTTAAATGATGTATTCAAAGCTGAAATTGTCTTATATTTTTCCACTTTTTCTAAATTCAATAAAAATGAAACAGAATCAAACGCTACTCTTAATGATTATTTTATCCATGATGTTCGTTTGCAATACCGCTTTCATTATTTCTCCGAAAAGTGATGCAAACAGTTCTACAACAGCCATAAATCGTACAGCACCCCCTCAGTATAAATCGGAAAAAATGCCTTATTTTAAACAAGTTATGCTTAAAATAATGGACAAAAAGTTCAAAAAAGAGAAAAAAGAGAGCAATCCCAATCAATCTGCCAATAGCTCCATCGTTTTGGGTGCCACTTCCTTACTGTCTAATATCGGTATTGTACTTTTATGGCACAGTTCCTCAACGGCCCTTTTACTACTGGGGCTGGTTTTGCCTACTTTATTGGGTTTGCTTGCTATTTTAATATCTATTATGGTCATTTCAAATATCTCGGCAACGAGACTACAAAAGAAAAGGGCAAAACTGGGTATTCTATTGGGCGCATTGGGACTCATCACAGGCGTTGCACTTTTTCTATTTGCTTTATACAGTGTTGCAGCCTCGTAATCGTTTCAAAATTCTTAATGTTCGCCGAAGGGAATGTGTTATTTACTGCGTCAAATTGATATTCATACCCGGCGTAGGGAATTTAATACCTTCTTTATCGAAGGTTTTTTTGATGTTTTCTTTCATATAAGAAGACACTGCGCCCATATTTGAACTGTCGCACCACGGTCGGACGGCAAATTCAATCATACCGATTGGCAAATCAGTGACGACTATCGCGATGGGTGGTGTTTTCAAAATTAAAGGAGAAGCATCTGCTACTTTTTGAATGGTTTCTCGAACTTTATCAATATCAGAATCACTGGCAACATTAAAAGTCATATCCACACGGATTTTTTCTTGACCTGTGATATTAATCATGATATTACTGGTAACAACGCCGGTGGGTATAATGATTTTTCTATTGTCAAATGTCATTAATATGGTATTAAAAACTTGAATACCTTCGACAACGCCGGATTGTCCACCGCCAATCGTAATATAATCGCCAACAGTGTAAGTACGGAAAATCAAAAGCAAGACACCGCTTGCAAAATGACCCAAACTGCCCGACAATGCCGAACCAATGGCAAAAGCCAAAGCCGCAAAAATGGCAACAAAAGAAGTTGTTTCAACGCCAAACATACCCGCAATACTCAATATAAGCATCACTTTCAAACTGATACTGACTAATGAAACTAAAAAAGGACGGATTGTGGGGTCAAAATCCCTTCTTTGCATCTCCTTATTGAGTAATCGTTTTAGCCAGACAATGATCCAAAGTCCAAGGATTAAGGTTAAAACAGCCATGCCCATTTTGGGTAAGTACTGTAAGATTAATTGAAACAGTTCGGATAAAGATTTTTTAAAATCCATTGATATTTAATTGTTTTGGTGAATAAGTTTGTGATTTTTTTTTGGGAATAATATCAAATATAAATAAAATTAAAGGCTATTGACCAATTAACAAGATGTTTTCTTGTAAAGCGCCCTCTAATGCGTCTGAAAATGACCCCTCAGTATATTGCTCTTTAAAAAGCAATATTCCGTACATTGCAGCTTTTAAGATTCATTTAAAAAGTTAACAATGAAATTGAAAGTCATTTTAATACTCTCCTTTTTTATCACTTCTATTTTAACAATCCATGCCCAAAGCACGCTTGTAACCATATCGGGCATTATCAAGGATAAAACAACGAATACTGCTTTGCCTTATGCCAATGTGGTTCTAAAAACAGAGAAAGATGCCGTCTTTGTTATCGGAACGGTGACGAATGAAGAAGGACGATTCGCTATTTCCAATATCAAGCCTGGCAATTATATCCTTCAAATCACCATTATTGGCTTTGAAACTAAGAATCAACCACTTTTTGTAGGGAGTTTGACCAATTTCTTAGATTTAACGACTATTGAAATGGTGGAAGATGTGAAAACATTAAACGAATTGGTTGTTTCTGCCAAACAAGACGAGGTGAGTGGAAAGATGGATAAAAAATCATTCAATGTAGCGGATAATATCAGTCAAAGCGGTGGCTCCGTTTTGCAAGCGATGCAGAATTTACCAGGTGTTACGGTGCAAGATGGAAAGATACAATTGCGTGGTAACGACAAAGTAGCTGTTTTAATGGACGGAAAACAAACGGCATTGACAGGCTTTGGCAATCAAACAGGTTTGGACAATATTCCAGCGTCATCTATTGACAGAATAGAGATTATAAATAACCCTTCTGCTAAATATGATGCCAATGGCAACGCGGGTATCATCAATATTATTTACAAAAAGAATAAAGATGAAGGTTTAAATGGCAAAATTGGTTTCGCAACGGGTTTGGGTGCTTTGTGGGTAAAAAAAGAAAACTTGCCGACCATCAGACCACAGTATCAAAACACGCCCAAAGTCAACCCCTCAGTATCCGTCAATTATAGAAAGAACAAAATCAATACGTTTTTTCAAGGCGACTACCTTTATACCGAAACCTTGAACAAAAATGAATTTGTTGAACGCACTTATACCGACGGTACGGTCATCAATCAACAAACAAAACGCAATAGAAATACCGGTTTTACGACCTTAAAAGCGGGTATTGATTGGTCAATTGACAATCAAAACATGTTGACTATTTCTGGTTTGTATGGCAGAGAAAAAATCATTGACAACGGCGACGAACCGTTTTTTAATAAAGACTTTTCGCAGCGCACGCACCTGTGGCAGTTCTTAGAAGATGAATTGAAAACAACGATAGTCGCTTCGGCAGCGTATCAACACAAGTACAAACAGCCTGGGCATTTGTTGAATTTGGGTTTCAATTATACTTTTCATCGAGAAGATGAAAAATACTTTTTTGACAACATTCAACCGACTTTTACAGGTAAAGATGCCTTCAAATTGCTTTCTGATGAACACGTTTCGGACTTCAATATGGACTATGTACGTCCTTTGAAATACGGACGTTTTGAAGGCGGTTTTAAGTTACGCATTAGAAACATCCCTACGAATATGCAGTTTTTCCCTGGCATTAATTCTCCGATTGATGCGAACGCAGGCGGCGAGGCAACGTATAAAGAAACCATTCCTGCGCTTTATGGCAACTATGTTTTTGAGAATAAAAAGTATGAAGCGGAGATTGGTTTGCGTGGTGAATACGTGGGTTTGCGCTATGAAGTGAATCCGAATCACAATACCTACAAAAGTGATGGTTACAACTATACACAACCCTTCCCAACGGTTCGTTTGGCGTATAAAATAGATGAACACAACAAGTTATCGCTCTTTTATAACCGTCGCGTGGACAGACCAAACGAGGTAGATATTCGTATTTTCCCAAAATATGATGATGTTGAAATCATAAAAGTCGGCAATCCTGCTTTGCGTCCACAATTTACCAATGCTTTTGAGTTGGGTTTCAAGACGAGTTGGGACAATGGTTACTATTATTCCGCTTTTTTCCATCGGGTTACTGAGGGGGGCATTACACGGCTGTCTGTTACCGTTCCCAACAGTACTTTGATTTATGCCATTTTCCAAAATGCCGACAAAAGTTATAATACAGGTCTTGAAATGGTGTTGTCGCAAAAGGTGTCCAAATTATTTTCCTTCAATGTCAACTTTACGGCTTATAAAAATCGGATAGATGCCTTTACCGTACAAAATAAATATCCTGTGCCGAATACTTTTTCGGCTGCCGCACAAGACATTGTTTCAGGAAACGCCAAATTCAACGGCATTTTCCACTTCAACAAAGGTTTTGATGGACAAATTTCTGCCGTTTACTTAGCTCGAGACATCATTCCGCAAGGAAAAATCGGCGCACGATTCTCTTTAGATGTGGGTTTGAAGAAGAGCGTCCAAAAAGGTAAAGGTGAATGGTTTGTCAATGCCACCGATTTGTTGAATACAATGGTGATTCACAAGGAAATACAAGGGCAAGGCTTTAATTATGTCAGTAGTGACTACTACGAAACGCAAGTTGTTAGGGTGGGATATAGTTATAAGTTTTGAGAATTAACACATATCTTTTTTTGTTGAACACATAGCCATATAGGACACATAGTTTGTTAGTTCCTTACAGGATGACAAGAAACTATGTGTCCTATATGGCTATGTGTTTTTAGAAAAACGCCAAAATCATCATTAACTAACGTGTTAACCGATAAATCAGCAACGCCGACCGCTTTATCAACTTCGGATATTCATACAAATTAATCGTTTCGCCCGGTGCATGTGCGCCTTTTCCCGATGCACCTAAGCCATCTATGCAATCCAAATATTCTGCAACATAAGAAATATCGCCTGCGCCTCGTGAGCCAGGGTTTCCAGCTGTTACTGCGCCATAATTTAAGTCCAAACTGACCTTATTGACCACAGTCACCAAGGCTTCATTGCCTACTGTGGGAGGCATGGACGGAATACCATCTCTAAATGTTATCGTCGCTTTCGTTCCAGGCAGGTTTTTAGCAACAATTTGGCTCATTGCATAACGTGCCGCTTCTTTTTGTTGCTCTGAAAGAAAGCGCAAATCGCCAATAACCACTGTTTTGGGCGAAATAATATTTGTTTTGCCAGAAGCATCGCCTTTTTGGTTCGCAAAATCATAATTGACTTCAGAGCCGCCGATGAAAAGACCGGGGTTAAATGTTAGATATTGTTCTGTACTCAATTTATCTCTGAATTCAGTGATGATGCGCGCCGCTTCATAAATAGAACCATAACCCGCATTACCAAAAACGCCCGATGAATGTGCTTGTTTGGCTTCCACTTCTAACTGCCAATCACTTGCGCCCCGTCTTGCTGTCGCCACAATACCCATATTTGAAGCCGTTTCATAACCCAAAGCAATATCATGTTGTTTGGCGCGATTAATAAAGTCGCCACGGCTGATTTCTCTTGGATGTCCTGCATTTTCTTCGTCACCTGTCATATAAATGGTGATAGACACATCGTCCAAAAGTCCTTGTTTATGCAATGATTTCAAAGCAGCAATCATCATTACGTCGCCGCCTTTCATATCATTCACACCTTGACCTGTTGCCGTGCTGTCATTGAGCATTGTAAACGGATTGGGCGGCATATCAGGCTCAAAAACGGTGTCTAAATGTCCAATTAGAAACAATTTTTTACCTTTTTTACCTTTTTTATACGCCACCAAATGCCCTGCTCTTTTCAAAGAATCGGGCATGGTTATCCATTCAACCGTAAAACCCAATGCCGTCAGCTCTTTGCCGTACATATCGGCTACTTTTTTCACACCTTTCACATTAAAAGTGCCACTGTTGATATTGACCGACTCTTTCAGCAACTGTATGGTCGCCGACATGTTGGCATCTACTGCGCTTATTATTTGTTCTTCTACTTTGGTGAGTGATTGAGCCGTACTTTTTGAAATAAACAGTACAAGTACAGCGAAAAATAGTTGTTTTTTCATCGTTTTTAGTTGTTTTGGTAATGATTTAGGCGACACAAATTTCACGAATTACACGAATTGTTTTTCTTAGTTTTTAAATTCAGCGTTTTAAAACATCAAATCAATGCTCAAATGTCTTTGAAAACAGGTTCGGGGAATTTTTAAAATTCCCCGAACCTAATCGCCAGCCTCAAAAAGCACCCCCTCAGTATTTTATGTATATTTTCTTACCTTTTTTAGCTATTGACTTATAAATAGCTTCCACAATTTTCATGTCTTTCAATCCTTCGTAACCATCTACTTTTGGGTCAGGCGTATTGTTTAAAATACAATCAGCGATGCCATCCATTTGGTAAGTCTGATGCGTGACAATAGGTTGGGTAATCGGTCCTTTATTCGTGCGTCCAGCCAACGGACCATAACCATAACACGGTGAGAGTTCTGCCCATCCCTTTTCACCAGATGCCCGCAGTGATTCAGGGCTGTTGAAATTATAGGTTGTCGCACAATTGGCAATGACACCGCTTGGAAAGCCCATTTGCCAAGCAATCGTTTCATCTACTTCTTTAAATTTGACTAAATCTGTTTTGCTTTCATTCGCTATAACCCAAGTTGGGTCTTCGCCTGTGGCATAACGTGCGCCATTGATACAATAAACACCGACATCCATCATTGCACCGCCGCCTGCGAGAGCGTGTTTCAATCGCCATTGTGTCGGGTCGCCTATCTTAAAACCGTTGGCGGTATTCACGAACATGATTTTGCCCAATTCACCCGATTCTCTAATGCGTATCAACTCCTTTGTATAAGGTTCAAAATGTAGGCGATAACCCACATACAGCTTCACTTTGGCTTGTTGACACGCTGCAATCATCTCCTCCGCTTCTTTTACGGACACCGACATCGGTTTTTCTGTCAATACATGTTTCCCTGCCTTTGCAGCACGCAATGTAAAGGGATGATGCATCGAATTGGGTAAAGTTAAATACACCAAATCTATATTTGGATTGCTCACTATTTTATCAAAATCTGCATAAGAATAGCAGTTTTCCTTAGAAATACCATATTCTCCTTGCCATTTGTCCAATTTTGACGGCGTTCCTGACACCGCACCGACCAAAACGGCTTTTTGACACGTTTTCATAGCATTGGCAACTCGAGTGGCATAACTGCCCAAACCGACAAGCGCCACACGCAGTTTTGGACCTTCATAAGGCTTTGGGTTTAATAGGTTATTGTCTGAAATCAACGGCAAAACCATAGAGGCTGCGGTCATTTTTTTTAGAAAATCGCGGCGGGTATTCATAATTAATTGATTGTTTAGTTTGAAATGATAGATGAAAGGCGGTACGGAATTGTACACGGCGAAAAATTAGGCAAAAAATGTAACGCCCCGTATGGATTAGGTGAATAAATTCGACGATAGGGAAATTTGGCTTGTTCAATAGGGCGAGGTTGGTATATCTTTAAACTAATTGAATGGGCTTATTCAATGTCTAATAAGGGTCAAGTTCTGTCTAATTGTTTTCGTAAATCATCTGCTTCCTCATGTGAAATGATGCCAATGAAGCTTTTCGGCTTAATAACCTCCTTTTCCTCTGAAGGTTCTTTTTTTTCTACGCGAATGAGCTGCATTTCCTCCAAATACAGTAGTAGCTTAATCGCTTTTTGATTTAATATTTCAATTGAATAGCTCATATTTCTATACTTTTAGACAAAACTATACTTTTTCCTTGAAAAGTCTAAAAAATACTGAGGGGGCTATTAGTTGTCTCGATATATTGACTTTGATTCCTTCTTAAAGAATTTATCATGGGAATCCATTATGAAAATAAATTGGAGGGCTTATATATTTTCTAATTACTTTCTGTTTATCTTCTGCAATGAAAACAGCTTCAGTAACTTCCAACCTGTAAATCCTTATCCATGTACCATTCTTATCGTTTGAAGGGCTTACAAATACCACAATATGATACCTTAAACAACTCAAAGTATCTGGATGAGCCATTGTTGTTCCGACATCAGAACAATCCCAAATGTATCCAAAAGTATTTTCCTTTTTAGTTCCTGAAAAACTTAATAGTTCAAGAGTTTCATAGTCATTATCATTTTTCTTTGTTATATCACTTTCAATAGTAAAACTTCCAGAATGAGTCATCGTGTGTTCGCCTTTGATATTTAACCTCAAATAATTAATCGAATCCAATTGAGCAACTATCACAATTTCACCATATAAACTATCTATTTCGCCACAAGCAAATCCTTCATTGACACTTTTATTATTCAGATTTTCAACTGTTTTTACTTTGCAACTATTAAAAAGGATACCGAATAAAAGAGATGAAACAATTAATACTTCCTTCATGTGATTTTTGATATTTTATTAATTACTTGTTATATTTTCTTTACCCCCTCAGTATAAAGCACACAAACTTAGCTAAATCATACCTTTTGGGCTAATCACGAAACACAAAACCCCAAACATCCCTAAAATTGATTTATTTTACAACTTCATAAAACAAATTCAAACGACGATGACGATAAAACTAACACACCTATTCCTCCTATTGAGTACATTAACCATGGCTCAAAATAAACCCGCAACGACATATTTTCCACCCCCTCAGTATTGGCAGCATAAAACACCGTCTGAAATGGGTTTGGATGCAGCGAAAATCCAAGAAGCCATCACATTTCACAAGGAAAATGAAATAAAAAACCCGCGCAGCATGGAGCAATCGCATTATCAATCATTTGGTAAAGAACCTTTTGGATTTGCGATTGGTCCATTCAAAGATAGAGGCGAACCGACGGGCGTTATTATCTACAAAGGTTACATCATTGCCGAATGGGGCGAACCTTTGCGCTGCGATTTGACGCACAGCGTCACCAAAAGTTTTCTATCCACCGTTGTCGGTTTGGCAGTTGACAAAGGTTTGATACGAAATGTCACCGATACCGTCGCTGCTTATATGCCCCCGATTGAACTGTACGACCAACCCTTAATGCGGACTGCTGATGATTTTGGAAAACCCGAAATGCTCATGCCTTTTGAAACGCCACACAACCGCACCATCACTTGGGACGATCTTTTACGCCAAACGAGTGATTGGGAAGGCACGCTTTGGGGAAAACCAGAGTGGGCTGACCGACCTGATGCCGATGCAAAGACGTGGTTAACCCGTCCGCGAAACAAAGCAGGTACTGTTTATGAATACAATGATGTCCGCGTCAATGCTTTAGCTTTGGCTGCATTGAGTGTTTGGCGCAAGCCGTTGCCTGTTGTTTTAAAAGAAAACATTATGGACGTTATCGGTGCATCTAATACGTGGCGTTGGACAGGTTATCGCAATTCGTGGATTGTCTTAGACGGTCAGCCTGTGCAATCGGTCAGTGGCGGCGGACATTGGGGCGGCGGCATGATTATCAATGCTTATGATATGGCACGTTTTGGTCTTTTGACCCTCAATAAAGGCAATTGGAACGGCAAACAATTGATTTCTGAAGAATGGATTAAGCAAGCGACCACGCCCACTTCCTGTCAACCAGGCTATGGTTACATGAATTACTTCCTCAATACAGACCAAAAGATGTTGCCATCAGCCCCCCTCAGTAGTTATTGCCATATTGGCAACGGAACAAATATGGTTTATGTAGATTCAGAGCATGATTTGGTGATGGTTGTTCGTTGGATTGACAATAAATCCTTAGACGGTATGGTTAAAAGGGTTTTAGAAGCATTTGGAAATTAAAATTATCCAATAACAAGTATTAAACAAATGAAAATTATGAAGAGAAACACATTTTTAGCCACATTAGGTGCAGCAATGGTTGTCCCAATGGTCGCTTGTCAAAAGGTCGTTGACACATCAAAGAGATTATTAAAAGGATTTAAAATCAAAAAACAATGAAAAACACCTTTATCACCTTATTCAACCGCGATTTGAATCGCTTGTATAAAGAAATCGAAGCCTACACCGACGAGGCGACAATTTGGCAAAAAGCAGAAGGCGTCGCAAACCCTGCGGGCAATTTATGCTTGCATTTGGTCGGCAATTTGAATGAATACATTGGTCGTCAAATTGGGGAAACACCTTATGAACGCAACCGTCCGCTTGAATTTTCAGCGACAGGTGTGAGCCAAAAAGAATTGTTGGAAATGATTCAAAATACGCAAAAAACGCTTGTAACCGCTTTGCAAATCATGGAAGACAAGCATTTATTGGACAAATATCCTGAAAATGTGATGGGTTATGATATGTCCGTTCTTTACTTTTTGGTGCATCTGAATGGGCATTTGAACTATCATTTGGGGCAGATTAATTACCATCGGCGACTTTTAAGCACCCCTCAGTAATTTTTACAAATTCATTTAAATTGCCTATTTTAATGTATATTGACTTCCAATAATTCAATAATCGTTCATTGCGAATTGAAAAAAAGGCTTATTTTTGCAAATAAAGTAGATAAAATGACAACGAACGTAGCTTTAAAAGCCCATACAAATCAAGCAAAAAAACAGGTGAAAAAAATTCCTGATTACCTCATTCGAGAAACACTCGATGGGCAACCACTTTATTATAAAGGCTATCGGGACGTATTGAGAAAACATAAAACAATTGAAGACATTATGCCCTGCTCTACCCTCCAAGCGACGATTGTTTATTACATCAATCGGCATATCATAAAATCTCCCTTAGATGATGTGTATTATATTCACACAAGTGAATCGGGTTTGCACCTCAATCATGGCAATAACCTCGGCGGTGATATTGTTCTGTTTGATAAAAACGTATTGTCTCCTGACCATGTAAATGCCAAATTTGCCAGCGTTTCACCGCAAATTGTTTTTGAAATTGATATTAAAATTGATCTTGAAAACATGACAGAATACGCTTATATTCATAAAAAAACGCAAAAATTATTGGATTTTGGTGTTAAAAAAGTGTTTTGGATTACGTCTTCTACTAAAAAAATCATGCTTGCTGTACCCAATGAGGATTGGCGAATTATTGACTGGGATAAGGATATTGAAATTGAAGATGGCGTGTTTTTCAACGTTGGAAAATATTTAGAAGAACGGGGTATAGATGTGAGTGTAGCGGATTCCAATGCGTAAAATCTGCCCTTCCTGAATATCGAAAAAAGGTGAATGAATGTAAAATGTCGAAGTAGGTTGCTCTACTTCGACATTTTCCATTCATTCAACTTTTTTTCGATATTCTTGATACACTTTCCTATTTTTGCCCCAACTCTTCCTATAAAGCATTAAGAACCAATTTATTCATCATTCATTATTTATCACTCATCATTGCAAAATTATGTTTCCAAAAATAAATCCAACCACAACAAAGTCATGGCGCAAGTTGACGAAACACCATAAAGCGGTTAAAGACGTAGAAATGAAATCGCTTTTTGCGGAAAATATAGACCGTTTTTCGCAGTTTTCTCTACGTTTTGAAGATATTTTATTCGATTATTCCAAAAATATATTGACCGACGAAACGCTGCCGTTGCTCATCAAATTGGCAAAAGAATGTGGTTTGAAAGCCGCTATTGATGCCATGTACAAAGGCGAAACAATCAACGAAACGGAAAGTAGAGCCGTGTTGCACACGGCTTTGCGCAACCGTTCAAACAAACCCGTCATAGTAGATGGCAAAGACGTAATGCCCGATATAAAAGCAGTCTTAAAGAAAATGGAAGCCTTCTGCGACCGCGTCATCTCTGGAAAATGGAAAGGCTACACAGGCAAAGCCATAACAGATGTCGTGAACATTGGTATCGGCGGCTCGGACTTAGGTCCCGTAATGATAACGGAAGCCTTAAAACCGTACAGCAACCACATCAAAATTCACTTCGTTTCGAATGTAGATGCCACGCATTTAGCAGAAGTTTTGAAGCTCATTGACTTTGAAACAACGCTTTTTCTTATTGCTTCTAAGACGTTTACGACGCAGGAAACGATGGCAAACGCACACTCTGCCCGTCAATTCTTTTTGGCAGAAGCGAAGGACGAAGCGCACATCAAAAAGCACTTTGCGGCATTGTCAACCAATGAAAAATCGGTCGTTCAGTTTGGTATAGATGCCCAAAATATGTTCGGTTTTTGGGATTGGGTTGGCGGACGTTATTCGTTGACATCTGCCATTGGTTTGTCCATTGCTTTGAATATTGGTTTCGACAATTTCAAAAAGCTCTTAGAAGGTTTTTATGCGATGGATAAACACTTTCAAACCACGGCTTTCGAGAAAAATGTGCCTGTTTTGTTGGCTTTAATTGGCGTTTGGTACGTCAATTTCTTCAATGCTGAATCAGAAGCTATTTTGCCGTATGACCAATATATGCACCGTTTTGCCGCTTATTTTCAACAAGGCAATATGGAAAGCAACGGCAAATGTGTGGACAGAAACGGCGAAGAAGTCACTTACCAAACAGGACCGATTATTTGGGGCGAACCTGGGACAAACGGACAACACGCCTTTTATCAACTCATACATCAAGGTACGCGCTTGATTCCTTGCGATTTCCTTGCACCAGCCATCAGTCACAATCCGATTGGTGAACACCACACCTTGTTATTGTCCAATTTTTTCGCTCAAACACAGGCTTTGATGATGGGCAAAACGGCAGAACAAGTGACCGCAGAATTTGAAAAAGCAGGTAAAAAGCCCGCAGAATACGAAAAACTCGTCCCTTTCAAGGTTTTTAAAGGCAATCGTCCGACCAATTCGATATTATTCAAAACGCTTGACCCACGCACTTTGGGCAGTTTGGTCGCTCTTTATGAACATAAAATCTTTGTGCAAGGCGTGATTTGGAATATTTTTAGTTTCGACCAATGGGGCGTTGAATTGGGTAAACAATTGGCGAATAATATCCTGCCTGTATTGAGGGGGGATGAAGCGGTTGACACATTCGATAGTTCGACGAATGGGTTGATAAATGCTTGGAAGGAGATGAAAAAATAATGTTTTGAGCTGCGAATTTCACTGGTTTTGCGAATTTACTAATTACACGTATAGATTAAGTCGCAATTAGTAAATTCGTGAAATTCGCAGCTCATTCATTTATTTTTTCTGGTAATTCATCGCTTTTACTGTCTTTTAGGTTCAAAAAATTATTTGTTGACACAACCGACTTTCCCAATTCTTTTTCAAAATTCATCCGAGCATTTCCTGCCATCGTACCGCCTTTGATTGCGGCTACTTGATTGTCTTCAAAGCCTTGTACGTCTTTGTCAACAACAATACTGCGTGTGGCTTCTTCACCTAATGCCGAAAAAATAAGTTCAAAATTCGTCATGTGGTCACGCAGGTTTTGTTTTTCCAACCCTTTGATTTGACCATGTTCTTTTGGCGTTAAACCGAAAGTCGCTTTCGAGATTTCAGCCGTTAAAATCGAATATTCAACCCCTTCTTTGATGCCCCGTTTTTGCCATTCTGCGGTCAATTCCTTGCGAATACGGGTACTTTTTTCTCTATAACCAATCCAATCGTCAGGATAACCTTTGGCTTTGTAAATCTCTCTGGCACGTTCAAAAGCAATTTCAGGGTTTTCAGTTTCCTCAATACGCTCTTTGCCCACTTGTGCCAACCACATTTTTAAAGGTTCGGCTTTGGGCGATGGAACGGACATGATGATGCGAAAGATTCCCTCTGTATTGGCTGCAACATACTTCCTTGTTTTACCCGTTTCACCCTTAACATTTACATATGTACAACTTGTACGTAGGAAGCTTTTCAGTTCATTATCTCGCTTTCTTAATTTTTCAAGATATTGTTTAGGGTCTTTACTGTCTGTTAAAATTGAAATAACATCTACCAAAACGAAATGCCATTCATCGTTTTGCCAAACTTTACGAATAGTTTTGCCTTCAAAAGGAATAAGATTTTCTGTCATGATGTTTTAGATTTAGGTAAAATTATAGGTTTTCAATGAATGATAAAGGTAGGTGTTTTTAGAAAAAAGCCCGAATGTTACATGTTGTAAAATTTAGGCTTTTTAAGGTTTTATACTGAGGGGAGTACTCAACGCCCAAAATCGTCTTGAACCCTTACAATATCATCTTCATCAGATGGATTCGCAGGGTCAGTATGTTGCCAAATTTCAGCAATAATGCCCCAATCATCCAACCCAACAAGACGGTGACGTTCGCCTTGCTGCAATTCGATAATATCTCCTAAGACCAATTTTTTCACATCCTTTTGCTCGTCCGTATCGCTGGTGACCACGCCAGCTGTGCCACCGACGACTTTCCAAATTTCAGAGCGACGGAAATGATATTGCCACGATAAACGTTTGTTTGGCGCAACTAACAATATTTTTGGGCTTAATTTTTCAAAACCTGCAAAATCGGCAACCGACAAATGCGGGAAATAAGTGGCGATAAACTGTGGTGCTTGCGATTCATCGATGACAAAAAAGCCGCCCCATGGACGTTGGCGATCTTGTTTGTCAATGCGAAAACCTAATTTTTCGACTTCTTTTTCAATCTTATTAAAGACGATACTTCTTTCTGAATCCATAATTTTTTGCCTTAACGTTTAATTTAAGGTGCAAAAGTACACTCAAAACTCAAAACCTAAAACTCAAGACGTATATAAATGCTGAGGGGTTAATTTTTTTAGAAAAAACGTGTCAAAAAGACACAAAAATAAAAATCGGTTGTTACCTTTGTTTCAAGTTCTAAAATTATGTAAAAAACATAATTCTTAGAATAATTAGTAGGTTATTTATTTTTAAATGCTAAGGAAAAGACATTTTATGACCCAATACGAACACACAACACGCCTTTTAGTGGCAACAGACTGTATCATCTTTGGCTTCGACGGCGAGGAGATGAAACTACTCGTCATTAAGAGAAATTTTGAACCGCAAAAAGGAAAATGGTCTCTAATGGGCGGTTTTGTCAATGACGATGAGGATTTGGTGCATGGCGCAGAGCGTATTTTGTACGATTTGACGGGTTTGACAAACATCTATGTTGAACAATTAGGCACATTTGGAGAAGTCAATCGTGACCCTCTTGAGCGCACAATTTCAGTTATGTTTTTTGCACTTATCAATATTCACGACCACGACGAAGCAGCCGTTAAAGCGCATAATGCCCATTGGATTAGTTTAAAACACAAGCCAAAACTGATATTCGACCACGACAAAATGGTTGAAAAAGCATTGGAACATTTGCGTTATAAAGCGGCTTTGCACCCTTTGGGCTTTGAATTATTACCTGAAAAATTCTCTATTCCGCAATTGCAAAAGCTGTATGAAGCGATTTATGATATGAAATTGGACAGGCGGAATTTTAGTCGTAAAATTTTGTCCACAAAACTATTGATAGATACAGGCGAAAAAAACGAACAATCGGCAACTAAAAAAGCGATTCTTTACAGATTGGATAAAGTACGATATGCCGATAAATTTCACTCGTTTTGGCATTTTATGCCTGACCCAGTGATGTGATACTGAGGGGGGGCTTTTCATTTTTTCACTTTTCATTTTTTACTGAAAATGCTCAATGTTCATTTTGACCCATTTCCAACACTCACAACAGACCGTTTTGTGTTGCGGCAAATCAGCCAAGACGATGCAGAAATGATGTTTGAAATGCGGTCTGACCCAGAAATGATGGCGTATATACCCAGACCATTAGCCAAAACGATGGACGATGCCACGGCATTGATTCAATCTATGCACGACGGTGATGAGAAAGGTGAAAGTTTTCTTTGGGCAATATCATACAAAAACGATACAAAATTATTGGGGACAATCGGTTATTATCGTTTGAAACCAGAGCATTTTAGGGCAGAAGTCGGCTATCTTTTGCACCGTGATTATTGGCAAAAAGGCATTATGTATGAGGCATTACAATCTGTCTTAGAATTTGGTTTCAAGGAAATGAATTGTCACTCCATCGAAGCAATTATTGACCCAGACAATGTGGCTTCGGCTCGTTTGCTTGAAAAATGTGGGTTTGTGAAAGAAGCGCATTTTAAGGAAAATTGCTTTTGGAATGGTCAGTTTTTGGATTCTGTGGTGTATTCCAAACTCAAAATATAAAATAACTATTTTGGGCTGACACGAATTACACGAAATTATAATGAAAATATTTTATGACTTTCTATATCTGAATAATTAGAAAACCAATTCGTGTAATTTGTGAAATTCGTGTCAGCTAAATAGTTGCAACCTGAAAATACTGAGGGGGTACTCCTCCTTTTTTTAAATAGATAATGTGTCATATCAACACTAAAAAATTCATCATTTATATTTCATCATTCATCATTAAAAAATTATGTTGGATTTAAAGAAACTCGAAGTTTGGTTCGTCACAGGCAGCCAACATTTATACGGCGAAGAAACGCTGAAAACCGTAGCAGAACATTCAAAAACGATAGCAAATGCCTTGAATGTGTCGGAAAAAATACCTGTGCAAGTCATCTTCAAACCTGTTGTGAAAACGCCTGATGAGATTTACAAAATCTGTCAAGCGGCGAATACAGACCCGAATTGTATCGGCATCGTGGCGTGGATGCACACCTTTTCACCTGCCAAAATGTGGATTCGGGGCTTACAATCTTTGCAAAAACCGATGTGTCATTTGCATACACAATTCAATCGAGATATTCCATGGGGCGATATAGATATGGATTTTATGAACCTCAATCAATCGGCACATGGCGACCGTGAATTCGGTTTTATGATGACCCGTTTGCGGTTGAATCGAAAAGTCGTTGTCGGTCATTGGGCAGACCCCTCAGTACACGAGCGTCTGAACATGTGGATGCGGGCGGCTGCGGCTCGTTTTGATTGGCAAGGCGCCAGATTCTGTCGTTTTGGCGACAATATGCGTCAAGTTGCTGTGACTGATGGCGATAAAGTAGAAGCAGAAATGGCATTTGGTTACACCATTGATGGTTACGGCGTAGGTGATTTGGTTGAAAAAGTCAATGCCGTTAGCGATAGCGATATTGATAAACTCGTTGCGGAATATGACGAAAGCTACGTTTTGACGGCTTCGTTGCGCAAAGGTGGCGCACAACACAGTTCGTTGCGAGATGCCGCAAAAATCGAAATTGGGATGCGCTTTTTCCTTGAAGAAGGCAATTTCAAAGGTTTTACCGATACGTTTGAGGACTTACATGGTTTGGTGCAATTGCCTGGCATTGCAACGCAACGCCTTATGGCTTCGGGCTATGGTTTTGGCGGCGAAGGCGATTGGAAAACATCAACAATTGTACGTGCCGCAAAGGTTATGGCAAGCGGTATGGCAGGCGGCAATTCATTTATGGAGGACTATACTTATCATTTTGACCCTCAAAACAGCCTTGTTTTAGGCTCACACATGCTTGAAATTTGCCCATCCATCGCCAAAGGCAAACCGACTTGCGAAATTCATCCGTTGGGTATTGGTGGCAAAGCAGACCCTGTGCGCTTGGTTTTTGACGTATCAGGTGGCGCAGGACTGAATGTGTCGTTGATGGATATGGGCAACCGTTTCCGCTTATTGGTCAATGAAGTTGAAGCTGTTGAACCGTTTGAAAAGCTGCCTAAACTGCCAGTCGCAAGAGTTTTATGGAAACCATTACCAGATATGGGAACAGCTTGTGCGGCTTGGATTTACGCAGGTGGCGCACACCACACAGTTTACAGTCAAAATTTAACAACCGAATATTTTGAGGATTTTGCAGATATGTTCAACATCGAAACTGTGGTCATTGATGCTAAAACCGATTTGCGTTCCTTGAAAAATGAATTGCGGTGGAACGAAGTCTATTATCGTTAGTAAAAAACGTCGGTAAGGTTTCAAACCTTACCGACGTTAAGATACACCCCCTCAGTAAAATCGCTCTTTTTATCGAAAAACAATAAGAAAAACGCATCGAAAGCGAGGCGGAAACTAAATTTATAACAATTAAAACTCTTTTATCATGCACCAAAGTTTTGACACATTAGACTGGTCAGTCATTATTGGCTATTTTATTCTACTTTTAGGCATAGCTTTTTGGGTCATCAAACAAGAAAATAAGAATACAGAAGACTACTTTTTGGCGGGTCGCAGCATCGGCTGGTTCGTCGTGGGGGCTTCAATTTTTGCTTCAAATATCGGTTCTGAACACGTTGTTGGCTTGGCGGGTGCCGGTGCAGGTGGAAAAATACCGATGTTGATTTATGAGCTTCATGCTTGGCTTGTTTTGGCTTTGGGTTGGGTTTTTCTTCCTTTTTATCTCCGAAGTGGTGTCTTTACGATGCCTGAGTTTTTGGAACGTCGCTTCAATTCAAAGGCACGTTGGTTTCTCACAACGTTTTCGTTGTTGGCGTATATTATGACCAAAGTTTCGGTAACGATATACGCGGGCGGTATAGTCATTTCGTCGCTTTTTCATATTGATTTCTGGTTTGGCGCATTGCTGACGGTTGTACTGACGGGGGCTTATACCATTTTAGGTGGTATGCGGGCGGTTGTTTATACGGAAGCCGTACAGACCATTTTGATTGTTGTGGGTGCTGGTACATTGACTTATGTCGGCTTAAATGAAGCAGGTGGTTGGAGTGGTGTCAAAGCAAATTTGCCTGAAGGATATCTCAATATGTGGCGACCGAATGACGACCCCGATTTCCCTTGGTTGCCGTTGGTGATAACGAGTACGATTGTGGGTACTTGGTATTGGTGTACCGATCAATACATCGTGCAAAGGGCGTTGGCGGCACGTAACATTACGCAAGGACGGCGCGGGACCATTTTCGCGGCGTTACTGAAATTGATGCCCGTTTTCCTTTTCCTCATTCCAGGTATCATTGCCTTATCGCTCAAAAATAGTGGTCAACTACAATATGACACTGCTGACCAAGCATTTGCTACACTTTTGATGCAAAAAATGCCATCGGGACTGAGGGGTCTTGTCGGCGCAGGGCTTTTAGCCGCTTTGATGAGTTCATTGGCTTCGGTTTTCAACTCTTGTTCAACCTTGTTTACGGTGGACGTTTATCAAAAATTGTATCCAGATGCACCACAGAAAAAACTGTTGCGTGTGGGTCGTATCGCCACCTCCATTGTGGTCGTTTTGGGCATTTTTTGGATACCTATTATGCAAAACATTTCAGGCACTTTATATGAGTATCTGCAATCGGTTCAATCTTATATTGCACCGCCGATTACAGCCGTGTTCCTTTTGGGTATTTTCTTCAAACGCATCAATTCACAAGGTGCTATGGCAACTTTAATCGCAGGTTTGGGTGTTGCAGTTGTCCGGTTGGGTTTAGAATTGGGTAAAAATTCACTCGACCCGAATGGCTTTTTGTTCGCTTTTGGCAACATGAATTTCTTATCGTTTGCTGCTTGGTTCTTCCTGTTTTCGATTATCGTGTGCGTCGTTGCGAGTTTGTTGACTCCTGCGCCCGCACCTGAACAAATACAAGGTTTGACTTTCAGCACCTTGTCGCAAGAACAAAAAGATGCTAATAGGGGTAGCTACAGCATTGGTGATATTGTCGTATCCCTCATCATTTTGGGTATTGTGGCGTATGTGATGTTTAGTTTTAGAGGATAGAAGAGATTTTTATGAGTTCTACTGAGGGGGTGACTTTTTGCTAAAATATTGATTTTAAATGTCTTATAATTTTCCGCAGCCTATTAACTTGCGGAAAATTTGTATCATTCTCATATTGCTTTAATGCGCTAAAGGTCTCTTTTTTATCATACCCCCTTTGGTATCTTTGACGGCACTTGTTACGACAAAAGCATTGGAGTCAATGGTCATTATTGCGGTGTTAAGCCGATTCACTTCGAGGCGTGTGACGACGGTATAGAGAATGTCGAGTTCATTTTTTTTGCCCATTCTCCCGAAGCCACCTTTACCTTTGTAAATGGTGACACCTCGGCCTAACTCATTGATTATCATCTCTTTAATCTCTTCAGAGCGAGGAGAAATGATGGTAACGGCGGTGTATTCTTCTATACCGTCCACCACAAAATCGAGGGTTTTTGAAGCGGCTAAATAGGTGATAATGGCATACAAAGCCGTGTCAACAGACATAATATAAGCAGCAAAAGCGAAAATAAGGACATTGAAAATGATGATAACATCGCCTATCGTTAAGCCTAATTTACGGCTTAAATAAATGGCTAAAACCTCTGTACCGTCTATCACTGCGCCGCCTCTGACCGACAGTCCGATACCTGCGCCAAGGAAAAAACCGCCAAAAACGGCGACCAATAACTTGTCCTGCGTGACTTCGGGAAAATGAACAGTGGCAACGCATAGCGCTAATCCGCTTATTGCAATAGCTGTTTTTATAGCGAATTGTTTGCCGATGACTTGATAGCCGATGAAAATAAAAGGCAAATTGATGGCAATGATTAAAAAATACAAGGGAATACCCGTAAGTTCGGAAATGAGTAGTGAAATACCCGTCGCACCACCGTCAATAAAGTTATTGGGCAGCAAAAAACTTTCAAGCCCAAAAGCGGCAGAGGCGATACCTAACAGAATCAAAAAGGTGTCTTTAATGAGTTGCTTCGTGATGATTTTTACCTCTCGAAACCCTTTTGCAAATCGGTAGGCAGAGTATTCGACGGCTTCATTCTCTTGCGATAATCGTTTTCGCAGCAGATGTTTGAAGACTATTTTTCTTAAAAAATTTCTCATTCGCGCTATTTTTTTGTGAATCGCCAATATAGTACAAGAACATTAAGTTCACCTTTTTATTTTTTAATTTATTATTAAATCATTAATCAACAAGACTTTACGATGAAAAATAAACTTCTATTAGGCTTTGCAGCCCTTCTGTTGTTGGTTTCTTGCAATCAAAATGCAGAGCAAAAGAAACCCGCTCAATTTATTGATATGTCACAGAAAGCCACCATTGAAAAATCCTCTTTTGGCACAACCAAAGATGGTCAAGCCGTTGACCTTTACACCCTCAAAAACGTGGCGGGTATGACCGTAAAGATTACGAATTTTGGCGGCATCATTGTCTCTTGGACAGCACCTGACAAAAATGGCAAGTACGAAGACATCACATTGGGCTGTGATTCGATTGGTGGTTATGAAAAAGGCGTACCGTTTTTTGGCGCACTCGTCGGACGTTATGGCAACCGTATTGCTAAAGGGAAATTCAAATTAGAAGGCAAAACTTACACTTTGGCGACCAATAATGGCGTAAACCATTTGCACGGTGGTCTTAAAGGTTTTGATAAAGTCGTTTGGACAGCAACACCCGTTGAAAGTCCAGATGTTGCTTTGAAATTGACATACACCAGCAAGGATATGGAAGAAGGCTACCCAGGTAATTTGGCGGTTGAAGTCCTTTATACACTTCAAAAAGACAATTCGTTGAAAATTGAATACTCTGCAACAACCGACAAAACAACAGTCGTCAACTTGACCAATCACGCCTATTTTAACTTGACAGGCGACATGAACAACACAATTTTAGACCACGAAGTCGCCTTAAATTGTGATAAATTCCTGCCTGTTGACAAAACTTTGATTCCAACAGGCGAGTTGAGATCCGTTGAAGGAACGCCTCTTGATTTTTTGACTTCTACTAGAATTGGTGCGAGAATCAACGATACTTTGAACGAACAAATTAAATTTGGTGGTGGTTACGACCATGCTTGGATTATCAAAGACCACACAACGGACATTCATGAAGCGGCGGTGGTTTACGAACCGACAAGCGGGCGTGTGATGGAAGTTTTGACAACCGAACCTGCAATTCAGTTCTATACAGGCAATTTTTTAAATGGCACAGTTGTCGGAAAAGGCGGTGTTGTTTACAAAAAACGCTCGGGTTTATGCCTCGAAACGGAGCATTATCCAGATTCACCGAACCAACCAAAGTTTCCAACAACGGTTTTAAAACCTAAGGAAACGTATAAAACAACAACGGTTTATCGGTTTTCTGTGAAGAAGTGAAAAAACAAATAGCTACATAGAACACATAGTTTTTAAATTTAAAAAAGACTATGTGTCCTATGTGGCTATGTGTTAAATTACAAATATTCAAATTAAAAAAAATAGAAAGCTCTAATAGGAACATAAGTGGTTTTGCCCGATTCTATGGTCACAAGGCTTTTTTCGTATCTGGGTTTTCCAAAAGGAAAAGATGTCAAATTAGAAATGCCGAAACCTTCTCTTGGAATACCCAATGTATATTCCATTTGTTTGTCGTCATTTTCATCGTGCAAAAATGAAACGGCATAAGTGCCTGGCGGAAGGTCAATCTGTGTGCTGGCTTTGTTTCCGATGATAGCCGCTTCACCAAGCGCAAAATAGCCTTTTGTATCTAAAAAGTATGTTTTGTCATTGTAAATAGCAAAACGCATGTGACCCTTCGTATTGCGAAAACGACTGCCTTCAATCTGTAAAGTGCCTTTCGTTTGTGAAAAAGTAGGCATATAAAAAGAGCAAAATAAGAACATTGACAAAGCGAAAATCTTCATAAAAATGATATTGTTAATTTGTTTTTGATGGATGATTTATGTATAAAGATATACTGATAAAAACTTTCTTTCAGCTGTTCAACAATGATTTTAACGGTTTTGTTTTTGATGAAATTTAAAAATTACACATTATGAAATACGTCATAGGACTCGATTATGGGTCTGATTCCGTCCGTGCATTAATTGTTAATGCAACAAATGGAGCAGAAGTTGCGACCCATGTTTTCTATTATCCCCGTTGGAAAAAGGGTATGTATTGCGACCCCGCACAATCTCAATATCGCCAACATCCCTTGGATTATATCGAAGGTTTGGAGACAGCAATAAAGCAGGCTTTGGCACAAGTCGGCAAAGAAGTCGCTCAAAATATCGTCGGCATTTCGGTAGATACCACAGGTTCAACGCCCGTTGCGGTTGACCGATCAGGTACCCCCCTCAGTATGTTGCCCGATTTTAAAGACAATCCAAATGGGATGTTCATCCTTTGGAAAGACCATACGGCTAATCAAGAAGCATTGGAAATCAATGAATTAGCGCACATCTATGATATTGATTTTACAAAATACGTTGGTGGCATTTACTCCTCCGAGTGGTTTTGGGCAAAAATATTGCGGACGTTGCGAGTTGATGAACAGGTCAGAAAAGCCGCTTTTTCATGGGTAGAACATTGCGACTGGATTTCTGCTGTTTTGACAGGCGAAACCGACCCCCTCAGTATGCGCCGTTCAAGATGTGCCGCAGGGCATAAAGCCATGTGGCACGAAGCCTTTGAAGGTTTGCCAAGTGAGGCGTTTTTGACAGAACTTGACCCTCTTTTGTCGGGTTTACGTGAGCGTCTTTATCGTCATACCTACACGAGTGATATGCCGATGGGCAATATTTCAAAGGAATGGGCAGCGAAATTGGGCTTACCCGAAAATGTCGTCATTGGAGTCGGTGCTTTTGATGCCCACATGGGCGGCGTTGGGGCGCATATCGAGCCTTATACTTTCGTCCGTGTCATGGGTACTTCGACGTGTGATATGTTGATTGCACCAACGGACGAGGTTGGTCATTTGCTCATAAAAGGCATTTGTGGACAGGTGGACGGCTCTATTTTGCCCAATATGTTGGGTATGGAAGCGGGTCAATCTGCCTTTGGCGATGTGTATGCGTGGTTTCAAAACGTCTTAGCTTTTCCGCTACGCGAATTTTTGAGCGAAGAACAAGCCAACGAAATAACGGCTCAAATCATACCAAAGTTAAGTGAAAAAGCCGCCGCACTACCCCTCAGTAAAAACGACCCTATTGCCCTCGATTGGTTCAACGGACGGCGTACACCCGATGCCAATCATACCTTAAAAGGTGCCATAACAGGCTTAAATTTAGGCAGTGATGCGCCCATTATTTTCAAAGCCTTAGTCGAAGCCACCGCCTTTGGTTCAAAAGCCATCGTTGATCGTTTCATCACAGAAGGTGTTGGTATTCAACAAGTTGTAGCGATTGGTGGCGTTGCCAAAAAGTCGCCATTTGTCATGCAAACCCTTGCCGATGTCTTAAATATGCCCATAAAAGTCGTGAAATCGGAACAGGCGTGTGCGCTCGGTGCAGCGATGTGTGCCGCCGTTGCCGCAGGTATTTATTTGACGATGGAAGATGCACAATTAGCTATGTCCTCGGGTTATGATGCAGAATATTATCCGCAAGCTGAAAAGGCAGCGATTTATGCGGTTTTGTATGAGAAGTATGTGAAATTGGGTGGGTTTATTGAAAAAGAGATGTAGATATGAAAATCAATTATATAAAAATAATAAAATGGATACTGATAATAGTATTAGACTGTTTGGTTTATATAGCAATAGGTTTAATATTGATGACTTATGAAGACCATTATGATGAAAGTAAAGGCGAATATTGGAGTTTGGACAGTATGACAATTGTACAAAAAGGGGCTTTTATTCTATACTATGTTTGGCTGTTATTGAATTTTCTCTTTATTATAAAAATCATTTGGTCAGTTTTTAAAAGGATAAAAGAGAATGACAGCCTTTAAGAAAAATGGTTTTTCAAGCAAAAATCACTCTAAATGCTTCAATTCATCATCAGAATCGCCTACTCGATTCAAGAAATTTTCAGCCGAAACAACCTTGACATTTTCAGTTTCTTCAAAACTACGGCGTGCATTACCCGCCATTTTGCCACCGCGTTGTGCGGCATCTTGATTTTCATAAAACCCTTGTGCGTTGTCTTTGATGGTCACGCTACGGGTCGCCTCTTCGCCAAGCATTGAAAAGATAAGTTCAAGGTTTGTCATGTGGTCGCGGAGGTTTTGGCGGTCGAGTTGTTTAAGTTCTTTATGTTCAGAAGGAGTCAAGCCAAAAGTGGCTTTGGCGATTTCGGCAGTTAAAATAGCATATTCTTGACCATCTTTGACTCCTCCTTGTTGCCATTCTTTTGTCAATTCTTTGCGGATATCAATGCTTTTGAGGCGGCTGGCTATCCATTCATCGGTATAGCCTTTGGCTTTATACAGTTCACGGATGCGTTCAATACCTAATTCGGGATTTTCGATTTCCTGTATGCGTTCCTCTCCGACTTGAGCCAACCAAAGTTTGAAAGGCTCGGCTTTCGAAGAAGGAATAGACATGATAAGACGTAAAAGGTTCTGCCGATTAATGCAATTCATACGTTGTTTACCCCCCTCAGTATTTACCGAAAGGGGGGTGACAAGTTGTCCCCACCCTTTACTCAATTCAGAGTCACGTTTGCGTAGTTTTTTTAAGTAGTCTGTTGGATTGACAGAATCCGTCAAAACTTGAATGACATCTGTAAGAGCAAAATACCATTCATCATGGTGCCACACACGCCGCACTTGTTTTTCCTGAAAAAGGACTATTGTTTTATTTTGTTCCATAATGTGATTTATATTTTTTGAAATATCAACGTAAAAATAAGTTTTTAAAACAAAAACATTTAAAAAAAGAAACGTATTAACACACATGAATTTAAAATATCTAAAAGAAGCCGTTTACGAAGCCAATATGGAAATTCCAAAACAAAAATTGGCGATTTATACCTTTGGCAATGTATCAGCAATTGACCGAAACGAAGGCATTATTGCTATAAAACCAAGCGGAGTCCCTTATTCTGACCTAAAAGTGGACGATATTGTTTTAATAGACCTGGACAATAAATCTGTTGAAAGTAATGGAAAACGTCCATCATCAGATACCAAAACGCACGTCCTTTTGTATCGAAATTTTGATAAAATTGGTGGTATTTGCCATACACATTCCACGTATGCCGTGGCATGGGCGCAAGCGATGCGTCCGATTCCTAATCTCGGCACAACCCATGCCGACCATTTAACCCCCTCAGTACCCGTGACCGATGTGATGACCGACGAGATGATAAAAGGCGACTATGAACACGAAACAGGCAACCAAATTCTCGATATTTTCAAGAGAGAAAACTTATCACCCGAAGAAGTGGAAATGGTTTTGGTCGCTTGTCATGGACCCTTCACATGGGGCAAAACGGCTATGAAAGCGGTTTATAATGCAGGTGTTTTAGAAGAATTGGCGAAAATGGCGTTTCTAACACTACAAATTAACCCATTGACACCGTCGATAAAACAGGCTTTGATGGATAAGCATTATTTTAGAAAACATGGGGTGGGGGCGTATTATGGGCAGTCGGGTTGTTAACCTTGACTAAGCAGTTTTTGTAGTGCTTCGATATTCGCTTGTTCATCAAAAAGTGCAGCTACTGGAATCGTAAAGCCTTCGATAACACGGCTTTCGATGTCTTCACCAAAGGCAAAAATTTTAGCGGGAGAATATTGTTGTTTGTTGGTAAAAACAAAATATACTGCCCAATCCGTTGACGGATAGGGTCAATAATCCAGTATTCACGGACTCCATGTGCAGCGTAATCTGTTTTTTTGACCCCTTTATCTACTGATGCCGTTCCTTTTGACAAAATTTCGACAATGAAATCGGGTGCAGGAAAAAGCAATTGGTCATCTGTTAGGCGTGATACAAAAAATAACATACCCAAAAGAGGGTTCAAATAGTTAACTTTGTCACATGGAAAAATTAGGCTTCGAAGTTAAAGAAAGTTTCAACTTAGCCCTATCGCTATTAACGGGTTATGAACGTCGTCAGTATGCCGCGAGTTTATCAAAAAAATATTTCGATGGCTCACCTCGGAAGACAGAACGGGAATTGTGCGTATCTCGTTCAGTAGTTGAGTTAGGTATCAAAGAACAAGAAAGTGGCATTCGTTGTATCGAAAATTTTAATTTACGAGGAAAGAAAAAAAAGAAGATACCCTCGAAAATCTAAGTACCGATATATCGGAAGTCGTCACGTTGCATACGCAATCAGAGCGATGCCATCAAGACACCAAAGGCTATGTTAAAACCACCGCTAAACAAATATTCATTTGATTTTATCCGCCTTACCATAGTAAGTATAATCCAATAGAACGAGTTTGGGCGGCGGTTGAACAATATTGGAACGGCACAATCCTTTCTTCTGTTAATAAAGTTGTCAATACACTTCAAAATGTGAAGTGGAAAGAGGTCAATTTAAAGGCTCTCTTTATTGATAAAGAATATCAAATAGGTATTACTCTTTCTGAAAAAGAAATGAAAATACGTCAAGACTTTTTAGTTAGAAATACAGCATTACAAAAATGGGATGTCTGGATTAAACCTTCTTTCGATATGGGGAGGTTATTTTTTGATTAGCCCCTTAAATGTAAAGTGCCTGACTGTTTTAGTCTTTTATCAGAAATTTCCGAATCCGAGTTAGCGGGATTAGATAAAAGTCTTTTCCAGAAAACACTCATTTTGTTATTAGTGGGTGAATTCTTTGATTGCCATACGCTGAACCAAATACTGACTGTGGAAATGGTTAAAAGCGGTACTTGGCATAGTCGTTTAGCCTCTCTGACATATAGGCAAATAGAATTAGCTGTTTGCGCTATGCTTAAAGAGGCGGGTTTAAATGCCTTGACTGACTTAGCTAAAAAAAGTGAGTCAAGTTGGTCACGTGCTGCTGTGAGCTTGGTGATTGATGACTCTATCTTTAAGCAATGGCTCACAGATGGTAAAACAGACTCTGCAACGGCTGAGTATTTCGCCCGCTATTTTAGTGGACAAAGCAAAAGTGTTGTTTACGGTTTTCGTATCACTTTATGTGGTTTGGCAATTGACGATACTTTTTACCCGATGTAAGTCAACGGATAAAAATGGGTTCGTTAAAAAGTTCTGTATTGTAAAAATGAACCTTTTGCAAGAAATCAACACTATAAAAAACTGGCTATCAATTAATTACAACAAATTTGGAAAAGTCAAGTTAAAAGCGTTGACTGTATATATACCATGTTGTTGTGCCAAAAGAAACTGCCCTATTTCTCCTTGAAGGAGGTTATTATTCCAATACCATTGGTATTTTTCAGCGACGACTTGTATTGCCATACAGTTTTTATTGGCTGTGTCGCTTGTGGTCCAAAAATAATTTGAATAACTTGCTGAAGCCGATTAGGATTATTGTTTACTTTGTAACTGCTTACTCATCCCTAATAATAAAACAACAAGAAGAATGATTAAAACAAACGAAAAGCTCAAACCAAGTGACTTATCTAATAAACTCAACCGCTTTTGGACAATTTCTGAACACAAAATCAATCTCATAGATAGAGAATATGATGAATCAAAAGGTTCGCCTGTCTTTACCGTAGCGGGTAAATACGCGACACGTGGTTGGACGGAGTGGACGCAAGGGTTTCAATATGGTTCTGCTATTCTTCAATTCGATGTATCAGGCGAAAAGAAGATTTTGGAAAGAGCGAAACGCTTAGTTGTCTCCAAAATGGCACCTCATGTCAGTCATATTGGCGTTCATGACCACGGCTTTAACAATGTCAGCACGTATGGCAATCTTTTACGCTTAATGCAAGAAGGCAAAATGCCGTTCAATGAATGGGAAAAAAACTTCTACGAATTGGCTTTGAAGATTTCGGGTGCCGTACAAGCGTCGCGTTGGACAAGTATCAAAACGGGCGGGTTTATTCATTCCTTCAATGGTGCACATTCTTTGTTTGTTGATACAATTCGGTCATGTCGCGCCTTAACGATGAGTTATGAATTGGGTCATGTTTTTCAAGGCGAAGGCGATGTGAAAATTAATTTGTTAGAACGTGCCTTGCAACACATTCAAGCAACGGCTCAATATGCTGTTTTTTATGGCGAAGGTCGTGATACCTACGATGTGTGGGGTCGAACAGCGCATGAAAGCGTATTTAATGTCAAAGATGGGAACTTCCGGTGTCCCAATTCGCAACAAGGTTATACTGGTTTTTCGACTTGGACAAGGGGTTTGGCATGGGCAATGTGTGGTTTTGCGGAACAACTCGAATGGTTGGATACTGCCGATGAAGCCGAATTGATGCCTTTCGGCGGCAAAGAAACATTAACAGCCATGATGTTAAAAGCCGCGCAAGCCACGTGTGATTTTTATATCGAAAATACACCCATAGATGGTATTCCGTATTGGGATACAGGCGCGCCGAACCTCTATAAATTAGGTGATTACTTAGAAAAACGGGCTAATCCGTATAATGATTTTGAACCTGTTGACAGTTCTGCTGCAGCAATTGGCGCACAAGGTTTATTGCGGTTGGGGAAATATCTTTCAGACAAGGGAAATACTGTCACGCCAACGCGTGATGACGATGAAAGCGTCAAGGGGGGTAAAAAATATACGCAAGCAGGCTTGACAGTTGTGAATACGCTGCTCGAGGAACCTTATTTGAGTACCGATGAAAACCATCAAGGTTTGTTGCTTCATTCCATTTATCATCAGCCGAATGGTTGGGATTATGTGCCAAAAGGCAGTAAAATAGCCAATGGCGAATCAAGTATGTGGGGCGATTATCATTTTCGAGAAGTATGTCTTTACTTGCAACGGATTATCAATAACGAGGATTACTATACTTTTTATAATTGTGTCAAATGAATATCCAACCTATAACAGACCTTTCTAAATTATGTATTCATACCATTACCACAAAACCTTGGGACATTGAAACGGCTGCCAAAAACTTTTCAGCCGCAGGTGTAAAAGGTATAACCGTTTGGCGGGATGCTTTGGCAGGTCGAAATATCAAAAAAACAGGCGATATACTGAGGGGGTATGATTTGTCTATTGTCTCGCTTTGTCGCGGTGGTTTCTTTCCAAGTATAGATAAAACAAAACGGCAAGCGGCTATTGACGACAACAGAAAAGCCATTGAAGAAGCATACGAATTGGGTACAAAACTGATTGTCCTTGTCTGCGGTGCTGACCCTTCACAACCGTTGACAGAGTCTCGAAAACAAATTCAAGACGGTATCGAAACGCTCATTCCGGAAGCCTCTGCTGCGGGCGTTCAGTTAGCGATTGAGCCGCTGCACCCAATGTATGCCGACACGCGGTCTGCCATAAACACCCTCGCGCAAGCCAATGATATGACCGAAGCTATAAGCTCTCCATGGGTCGGTGTTGCGGTTGATGTCTATCATCTTTGGTGGGATTCTAATTTAGAAAATGAAATAAAACGATGCGGCAAAAACAATGCTTTATTGGCTTTTCATATCTGCGATTGGAAATCACCCACTGTTGATATGCTCAATGACAGAGGTTTGATGGGCGAAGGGTGTATTCCGATTCAACAAATACGGTCGTGGGTAGAAGCAACGGGTTTTAATGGGTTTAATGAAGTAGAAATTTTTTCAACGGAATACTGGAAACAAGACCAATCCGTGTTTTTGGATAAAATTATTGAAGCGTATAAAGAACATTCTTAAAAACTATTTTAACATTTAAAAAATACAATCATGAACATTAGTACTTATAAAGATTTAATAGCAAACTTGCCTGTAAAAGAACAATGTTTTACAACAAAACGAAGCACTTGGCAATGGGCTAATGAAGATAAAAAGAATGAAAAAGGAAATAAAATAGATTTAGAAGAAGAGTATGAATGGTTAAAAAAGTATAATGATAAATGGTTTACCAAAAATGATACTTTAAGTAATAAAAAAGAAGAAGTACATACTTTAACAATTAGTCGACAAGATATTTTTAATTGCAATAATTCAGATTCCTTCAAAGAATTTATCTTAAAAACAATTTATTGGGGTTACACAGGTGGTACACGTGGTAATCATTTTAGAGATATTTTAAGTGAAATTAAAACAATAGAAGACGTTTTATTAGAATTAAAACGAAAAACTAATTTAAATGAAGATGATTTTAATAAAGCTGCAAATGATTTTAAACCAATTACAGGGCTTGGACTTTCAACTTATAGTAAGTTATTGTATTTTCTTGACATTAAATTCAATGATTATCCTTGTTTAATATTAGACCAACGTATTATTGATGTTTTTAACAATAATAATCTTTTTGAAGAATTAAAGATAAAGTCAATCATCAAGATGAATAAGAATAATAAAGAAACAAAATCTATTGATTATTTAAGGTATTTACGTTTAATAAATCAATTAGCATTGAAATTAAATACAAAAGAAGAAAATATTGAACAATTCCTTTTTACATTTGGTAATCATTTAAAGCCTATTAAACAATAAATTATTTTAAAATAGTAATAAATACTGAGGGGGCCTCAATTCATCATTCATAACTCATCATTAATTTATGGCACAACACACAGTAGGAATAATCATGAACGGCGTGACAGGACGCATGGGGACAAATCAACATTTGCTGCGTTCCATCGCCGAAATCATGAAACAAGGAGGCGTAAAAACGAGCGATGGCGATACGATTATGCCTGACCCCATTCTCATCGGCAGAGATGAAAACAAATTAAACAGGCTTTGCACACTAACAGGTATTTCTAAAATGAGTACCGACTTAGATGAAGCCCTCAATGACCCACAGTACAGCATCTATTTTGATGCCCAAACGACAGGAAGGCGCGCCGATGCCGTCAAAGCAGCGGTCAAAGCAGGTAAACATATCTATTGTGAAAAGCCTATTGCCGTCAGTACGGCTTCGGCTTTGGAATTATACGATTTATGTACTGAAGCAGGGCTTAAAAACGGCGTTGTCCAAGACAAACTGTGGTTGCCTGGCATTATGAAACTGAAACGTTTGATTCAACAAGATTTCTTTGGAAAGATATTGTCTGTCCGTGGCGAGTTCGGCTATTGGGTTTTTGAAGGCAATAATATTGCTGCACAACGCCCTTCTTGGAATTATCGCAAAGAAGATGACGGCGGTATCATCGTTGATATGTTGTGTCATTGGCGGTATGTTTTAGATGAAGTTTTTGGCAAAGTAAAAGCCGTTTCTTGTCTGGGTGCGACGCATATTCCGAAAAGGGTTGATGAAAATGGAAAACCCTACGACTGTACAGCCGATGATGCTGCTTATGCGACTTTTGAATTGGAAAACGGTATTATTGCTCATTTCAACTCTTCTTGGGCAGTCCGAGTGCGCCGCGATGATTTGTTGACGCTTCAAGTGGATGGCACAAAAGGCTCTGCGGTGGCGGGTTTGCGCGAATGTTATATCCAACATTATGGCAATACACCCAAGCCTGTTTGGAATCCTGATATGGTGCAATCTATTGATTTCTTTGGTGGTTGGTCAAAAGTACCTGAACAAGAAGTTCATGACAATGCTTTTAAAGTACAATGGGAATTGTTCTTAAAACACGTTGTGAAAGACGAACCATTCCCTTGGAATTTGCGTGCTGGCGCAAAAGGTGTTCAATTGGCAGAAAAAGGGTTGGAAAGTTGGGCAAAACGAGCTTGGGTAGATGTACCGGAGCTGTGAGCCGTCAGCTGATAGCTGAATAATTAAAAAAGCAAAAATAACAAAAGCGATGAGCAGTTAGCTTTCAATAATCCGATTTTATAAATGCTGGTTGTTGCTGAAAGCTGATGGCTTATAGCTAAAAGCTGATAAAATGAAGAAAGTCGCATTAGTAACAGGTGGGAGCAGGGGTATTGGCTTAGGCATTGTAAAAGAACTCGCTATGCAGGGTTTTGACATCGCTATCAACGGCGTAAGACCCGAAAATGATGTTCAAGATGTTTTGGAAAGCATTAAAACATTAGGCGTTGATGTCATTTACTGCCAAGGCAATGTTGCATTGACGGCAGATAGAGCAAAAATACTGAGGGGGGTCAAAGAACATTTTAACCAACTCAATATCCTCGTCAACAATGCGGGTATTGCCCCCAGAGAAAGGCGGGATGTGTTGGACACAACAGAAGCCAGTTTTGATGAAGTCTTAAACACGAATCTAAAAAGCAATTATTTTTTAACACAAGCAGTAGCCAATTGGATGATTGAACAAAAGGAAAAACACCCCCCATTTTCAGGGTGTATCATCAGTGTTTCTTCTGTTTCAGCAACGGTTGCTTCCGTCAATCGGGGTGAATATTGTGTCTCAAAAGCAGGTATTAGCATGGTGACTCAACTTTTTGCTGCCCGTTTAGGCGAGTTTGATATCCCTGTTTATGAAATTCGCCCTGGTATCATCACAACCGATATGACTGCTGGCGTAAAAGAAAAATACGATAAACTCATAGAAGAAGGGCTTTTTGTACAAAAACGCTGGGGTACACCCGAAGATGTTGGAAAAGTAGTCGGGGCTTTGGCGATGGGTAGTTTTATGTATTCAACAGGTCAAGTATTTTTAGTGGATGGCGGGATAACCTTGCCGCGTTTATAGTTTTTCAATTAACACCCCTCAGTAATAATGATGAATGATAACATGGATTTTTTTTCTTAACCACATAGCCTCATAGTTCACATAGCTTTAAATGCAATTATTTGATTATCAGTATTTTATAAAACAAACTATGTGGACTATGAGGCTATGTGTTGGAAAACAAAAATCCATGTTATTATTTTCCAATTACAAACATTCAAATAAAATAAAAGGTAAATAATGAAATCAACAACAAGATGCAAGCTGAAAAACTAAATTCTGGACAATACAAAGTCACCGCCACAGGCTTTTTAAGTTTGTTTTCAATCGTCGGTATTATGTTCTACGGGCTGCCCTTTTTCTTTGATATTTGGGTAAAAGACTTCGGTTGGTCTCGTGCAACAGTGACATCTGGCAATATCGTTGGGAAGGTTATTGTCGGTCCTCTGTTTGGCTTTGCCGCAGGCTGGTTTATTGACCGTTTTGGTCCTAGGCGGCTGATGCTTTCGGGCATTACGATGGTCGGTGTCGGGGTTATGGGTCTGGGCATGATGGATTCTCTGGGGCAATTTTATGCTTTTTATTTTCTCATTGCCTTGGGTTATATGTGTGGTGGTCCTTTGCCCAATCAAGTGTTGATTTCGAGATGGTTTGACAAAGCGAGAGGCAAAGCGATGGGCTTTGCTTATTTGGGTATTGGCGTTGGTGGTATGTTGGTGCCGCATATTGCACGGTGGTTAAATGTTCAAGTGGGTTGGCGTTCCTCATTGTTCGTATTGGGTTTTATTATTATTGCCGTTGCCTTTCCGATGGCATGGTTTGTCCAAGAAAACCCAACTGATGGTGCTGAAAAAGATAAACCCAAAGAACCTAAAATCTCTTTGTCAACGGTTTTAAAAAGCAAATCTTTCTACCTGTTGGCGATTGGCAGTATGTGTTCGATTGGGGCAGTTGCAGGTGTCAGTCAGAATCTCAAATTGTTTTTAAGTCTCGATTTAAAATACACACAAGGAGAGGCGGCGAACATCTTATCGCTGGTTTTAGGTGCCAGCATTATTGGACGATTACTGATGGGTTGGTTAGCAGACAGATATGCTAAAAAATATGTGATGGTTTTGATTTATTCGCTCGTCACGCTTGCCATATTATTGCTTTACACAACCACCTCGCCGACAGCTATTTATGTATTTGCTTTCATCTTCGGAATAGGGCTTGGTGGAGATTATATGATAATTCCTTTGATGGCGGCAGAGTTATTTGGGGTTAAAGTCATGGGTCGCGTTATGGGTCTTGTTTTAACCGTTGATGGATTAGCCGAAGCCTTTGGGCCTGTTTTAGCAGGCGGGTTGCGCGATAAAACGGGCAGTTATGCGATGGCGTTTACGGTTTTAATTATTTTATCTGTCATTGGTACGATTGCGGTGATGATGCTGCCGCGTAAGCACTTAGGTTTGACACGAATTTCACAAATTACACGAATTGAAAATGATAAGTAAATGAACGGAAATAAACGGGAAATTGATTTCTTGCAACTATTTGATAGTCAGCGTCTTAAAAAATTCATCATTCATCATTTATCACTCATCATTACTTAATTTACTCATTTCAACATGAATAGAAGAGATTTTATTGCAACAAGCCTTGCAACAGCTATTTTACCAAAAACAGATTTTCTTTTTGCAAAACCCGTTGCCGGTATGAAGATAAGTGTGTTTTCTAAAACCCTTCATTGGATGACAGACTACGAAACCTTAGCCAATACCGTAGCTGAAATGGGCTTCGATGGCATTGACCTCACGGTGCGTCCTGAAGGGCATGTGCTTCCTGAAAAAGTTGAAATTGACCTGCCCAAAGCAGTACAAGCAGCAAAAAAAGCGAATATCAGCATCCCTATGATGGTGACAAATATTTTGCAAGCCGATGCACTTGCCGAGGTTGTTTTAAAGACCGCCAGTGCTCAAAATATTAAGCATTACCGCATGGGTTGGTATAAGTATGATATGAAAAAAGACATCGTGGGGCAAGTGGATACGTTCACCCAACAAATGAAAGAGGTAAATGAGTTGAATAAAAAATATAAGCTTTCAGGCGAATATCAGAATCATGGCGGACAATATCTGGGTGCGGCAATTTGGGATATGTACCCCATTTTCAAAAAAATCAATTCGCCTTCTATGGGCGTTCAATTTGACATAAACCACGCAACTGCCGAAAGTGGCGCAAATTGGGAAACAAGTTTCAGGCTAATTGCACCCTATATCAAATCCTTGCCTATCAAGGATTTCAAATGGGTTCTAAAAAACGGTGCGCTTCAAAAAGAAGGTTGTCCGCTCGGCGAAGGCATTATTAATTGGAAATTGTTTTTTCAATTAATCAAACAATACAATATCAATGTACCATTGACGATGCACTTTGAGTATGAGTTGGGCGGGGCAGAAAATGGGTCGAAAAACCCGAAAATTGACACAAAAGAAATTACTGCGGCGATGAAAAAAGATTTAATTTTATTGAAAACTTGGCTGAAAGAGGCTGGTTTGTAACTAAATAATCACTCAAACTTTACGAAAGTTTTGAACTTTCGTAAAGTTGTTAAGTCTTGAAAATCAATAACTTACGTTAGTTTTTCAATTTGGCAAAACTCCCGATTATTTAAGTTGGACTACTTATAACAATATTTCGGTAAAAAATTAGGCAGCAATTCTGCCAAAGTGATAGAGTTCTCTTATTTTAGGATTATTTTTATCGCCAACCTCGCCAACCTCGCCAGCACCGATTGCTGTTGCAAAAACTTGTGCTGGAACACCCGCCTCTAAAAGCAATTTTTCAATCTGCATACCTGTCAAAGTTGCATATTCCGAC
>JAYVFS010000275.1:0-27500 GCA_043772905.1 Saprospiraceae bacterium
TTGGCATTACTAAAACGGCGGCTATTGAATATGCGACTAAAAATATCAGAGTCAATTGCCTTTGCCCAACAGCTATCGAAACGCCGATGATTATGGAAGGTCGGCGGAAATTAGCGCATAATCCCGAAGCCAAACAACAAGCCATTAATTTTCAACGAATGAAACGAATGGGGCAACCGCAAGAGGTGGCTGATGTGGCGTTGTGGTTGTGTTCAGACCAATCTACGTTTATTACGGGTCATGCGATGGCGGTAGATGGGGGAGCGTTGGCTTAAATAATGATGAATGATAAATGATGAGTGATGAATTTGTAAAACGTTGGTTTTCAATGATTTTCCAAGTTTACCTTTCGTTATTTTCTAATATAAATTTCAAAATACAACTTTGTAGGACTAAAATCTTGCAGAGTTGTATTTGCTTAGAAAATAGCTGAAAGATAACATGATGTTAATCAATGCTAAAAAATTCATCAATTATCATTCATCATTCATTTTAAAATTGTCTGTTTCCTATCTAAAAACTGCTATTACAAAAAAATTACAAAGAACAGACAGTCCCCCTCAGTATGCTGACGTTATAGGTCAGACAAAAAAAAAATTAGCAAAAAAAATATGAAAAACATCTTCATTGCCAGCGTTTGTCTTATTGGACTATTAATCGTTGGGGCTTGTAATAAATCGAGCCAATTGGGTGCCGACCTTTTTGACAGCAGTAAACTTGATTTAAAGTTTTCGGATAACCTTATAACCATTACCGCAGAAACAGAAAATCCTGATTCTGTTGTAGCACTCAATTTAGCATCAGCAAATCCAACATCATTAAGTTTGTTGCCTTTGGGCAAAATGTATGACCCTGTTTTTGGGGTGACGGATGCCCGCATTTTCGCTAATTTCTCTTATGGTGCGGCAGCATTAGCCTTAGATGGTGCGACAACTTACGTTTTAGATGATATTAGAGTTGTCATGGCATACAATGGCGCGGATACTTATGGCGATACAATGGCGCAGCAAAAAATAGGTTTTTATCGTTTGGATGCTTCTGAATCGTTGACGGGTGACAATTTGAGCCTTTACACGAATAAAAAATATAAATCCCAAACGACGCCATTAGGCTCACTTACTTTTACACCCACACCAACGACGCGAATACGTGTGAATGATTCGGTTTCTCTACGCCCGCATATTTCTTTCAAATTGGATAGTACGTTTGGCAAAGCTTTGCTCGATACGGCTGTTCATAGTACTTATAATGCTTTTGGAGGTAATATTAGTAAATATTTCAGAGGTTTTGAAATTCGCTCTGAGCAGACAACCAATGCTTTATTGAGTTTCAATGTATCTGATGACTCATCTGGTATTTATTTGTATTATCATAAGCAAGGGGATACCGCTAAATTGAGTAAACTTTTCCGTTTCACGACTACAACCTACCCTTATTTCAATCATAATTATGCTGTGGGCAGCATTAATAAGTTTTTTAATGGTAAAAAAACAGCTTCGGGCGACTCGCTCATGTTTGTTCAAGGTATGGCAGGTGCAAACGTCAAGTTTGAATTTCCTGACTTGAAAAAACAATTGGGCACAGCGGCAGTGAATCGGGCCGAGTTAGAATTTACCGTTTTGGAAGACTCTACGGATAAATATTTACCTATTGAGCGTTTCATTCTGACGACAGCAACTGGTGCGCCTGTTAATGATTTGCAGCGTAATAGTAGTTCTGTTTTAGCTGAATATGGTGGTACAATCGTTACAGAAGCGGGTAATGTACGTCGTTACAAGTGCAATATTTCTCAACATTTGCAAGATATGCTTTATGGTAGAGCCGGTACGGTTCTCTATTTGTTACCTGATAATGGACGCGGGGCAATTCCTAACAAACAAGGTACAACACGCCGAGTGGTGCTGTATGGCACAAAACATTCAAAATATCCTGCAAAATTGAATTTGTATTATACGAAACCTTAGTTTGGTTGTTGGTTATTAGGGATTGGTTATTGGTCGTGACGAATAACCAATCCCTAATAACCAATTCACCAGTAACCAATATCCCCTCAGTATTTTGTAACTTTTTTATGATATCTTAGTTAATAAGAATATCTTTACAAAACAGAGAAGGTGTCAAATAAAAACAATCACTGATTATTTTTTATACAATGTATTGATTTTCAATAGCTCGTAAAGTTATCCCCTATCCATTATAATCTATCAACTTCTTACCGTATCCAAAACCAATTAAAATATGTGCGGAATTGTCGCTTATATCGGGTCAAAACAAGCCTACCCGATTCTCATTAAAGGCTTACAGCGATTAGAATATCGTGGTTATGACAGTGCGGGCGTTGCTCTTTTGAACGGCAGCCTTAATGTCTATAAGAAAAAAGGAAAAGTGAGCGAGCTTTTGGCTTATGCTCACGACAAAGATGTTGCCGCTACCATCGGCATCGGTCATACACGTTGGGCTACTCATGGTCAGCCCGATGACATCAATGCTCACCCACATCTATCGGGTAATGGTCGTCTTGTTTTGGTGCATAATGGCATCATTGAAAATTATGCAACTTTAAAAGCGGCTTTAATAAGACTTGGACACGAATTCATTTCGGAAACAGATACAGAAGTTCTAGTGCATCTTATCGAAGAATTGCAAGAGCGCGAGAACTTACCGCTTGAAGAAGCTGTACGGATTGCCCTTTCAAAAGTACATGGTGCGTATGCCATCGTGGTTATGGACAAAGAAGACCCGACTAAAATCGTTGCTGCCCGCAAACAAAGCCCTTTGGTTTTGGGTATTGGCAATGGCGAATTTTTATTGGCTTCAGATGCTACGCCAATTGTTGAGCATACAAAACGTGTGGTTTACTTAAATGATGGTGAAATCGTTACGGCGCGCAGTGACGGGTCGTTTGAAATCAAAACGATAAACAATCAAGTACAAGCCCCTTTTATCCAAAAATTAGATTTGACCATTGAGGCCTTAGAAAAAGGTGGATATGATTATTTCATGCTCAAAGAAATCCATGAGCAACCACAAACCATTGCTAATGCGATGCGTGGACGTGTGAACTCAATCCAAGGTTGGGCGCGTTTGGGCGGTATGGAAGACCATTTAAACCGTATTTTGAATGCCGATAGGCTTATTATTGTCGCTTGCGGTACGTCTTGGCATGCAGGTTTGGTCGGAGAATATTTGTTTGAAGAATTGGCGCGTCTGCCTGTTGAGGTCGAATACGCTTCAGAATTTCGTTACAGAAACCCTGTTATCACTGAAAAAGATGTCGTTATTGCCATTTCACAATCAGGGGAAACAGCAGATACATTAGCTGCCATTCAAATGGCAAAAGAACGTGGTGCTTTGATTTATGGTATTGTCAACTCCGTAGGGTCAAGCATTGCACGTATGACCGATGGCGGTTCTTATATCCATGCAGGTCCTGAAATTGGTGTGGCTTCCACAAAGGCGTTCACAGGTCAAGTGACTTTATTGACATTAATGGCTTTGGAAATTGGTTATAAACGAGGTAAAATCAGTAAATCAGAGTTTTTGCGTTTGATAACAGAGTTGGAACAAATTCCTGCAAAAGTCACGGAGGTTCTAAAAATCAATAAAGCTGTTGAATATATTGCCAGAGAAATTAAAGATTCAGAAAATGCTTTGTATCTTGGGCGAGGCTACAACTTCCCCGTTGCTTTGGAAGGTGCTTTGAAATTGAAAGAAATTTCGTATATTCATGCAGAAGGTTATCCAGCAGCAGAAATGAAGCATGGACCCATTGCCTTGATTGATGAAAATATGCCTGTCGTTATCGTTTGTACGAATCAAAGTGCTTATGAAAAGATAGTTTCTAATATTCAAGAAGTCAAAGCACGAAAAGGCATTGTCATTGCCATTGTTACTGAGGGGGATACTGTTATCAAAGAATTAGCAGATTACACCCTCGAAATACCTGATACGGCTGAACCATTGACACCACTTTTATCGGTTATTCCGTTGCAATTATTGTCATATCACATAGCTGTCATGCGGGGATGCAATGTTGATCAGCCGCGTAATTTGGCAAAATCTGTGACTGTGGAATAAAAATAAAGAGGCTTTAAAGTTATTTTGTTCCGAATATTATTCTTTTTGAAGGCGTTTATGTTCGGGGAACTTTTGAAGTTCCCCGAACATGGTGTCTGAAACAAAATAATATTTCGACTTTACATATTCGGTTTTTTTTAGATAACCTCGACATTCAAATGCCCCCCTCAGTATTTTCGTCGTTTAGACCGTTTCATGTGTAACAAAACTATACAAACAAAATCAGAATTTAAACGTTAACCTTATAACCACTAACCATACAACTCATATCAAAAAGTGAAAAAAGATAAAAAAGCCATACCAGATATGGCATACAATACGCAGCAAGAATTCCTCATTATGCCTGAGTACGGTCGTAATGTGCAACAACTTGTCCGTCATGCTCAAAAAATTGAAGAACCCGCTTATCGGCAACAGTTCTGTGAGCAAATTGTGGATTTGATTCAACAACTCTACCCACAAAGCAAAAGTGTAGAGGATTATCGTGAAAAATTGTGGAAACACCTTTTTCATATAGCGAAATACGACCTTGACGCAACCACACCAAGTGGCACCGTGCCAAAACCAGAAGATGCCAAAAAACGCCCCGACCGTGTGCCTTATCCATTTTCGGATACCCGATTCAAGCATTATGGCAATAATATACAGCGCCTCATACGTCGGGCTGTTGAAATGGAAGAGGGTCCTATCAAAGAAGGTTTTGTTCAAACCATTGGTTCTTACATGAAATTGGCATATAAAACATGGAATCGTGAACACTATGTCAATGATGAAATCATCAAAGGTGATCTTGAAACACTCTCTGGTGGCAAGCTAACGCTTGAAGATAATAGCCGTATTGATGGTCTTTCTAATGCCAGCCGAAATCGTGGGCGTGATAGCCGTGACACCCGCAGTAGTAATAGTACAAGTGGACGTGATACCCGTAGTAGTAGTGGCGGACGTGATACCCGTGACAACCGCACCGGTGGTGGACGTGATAGTCGTGACAACCGCACTGGTGGTGGACGTGATAGTCGTACAGGAAGCGATAGTCGTGACAATCGTGGTGGCAATCGCGATAACAAAAACAATAATAACAACCGTAAACGGAAATAGATTAAATTTTTTAACAATATTTAAAAAATCGTAATCGGCTGTCACTGCTTATTGCGATTTTTTTTATCGTAAAATATGGGTAATCAGATCAAAATAGTTTTGCTTTTTCTTACTTTCGACAAAATTTTAAAAAATAGAATATGACTATTATCAACATAGTTATTTACATTCATCTAATTTGATAAGCAACGTATTATTCAACGCAAACGTAGTTCTACATGTTAAAAGCAATTTGTTCATTTATTCTCTTAAAGCTTTGGGGATGGAAAATCGAATCGGTTTTTCCTAAGGATGTTAAAAAATCGGTCATTGTCGTCATTCCTCATACTTCAAATTGGGACTTCCCTATTGGTATTTTGTTGCGACCTGTTATTGACTTACAAACCAATTTTGTTGGTAAAAACAGTTTGTTTTTTTTTCCACTCGGTCTGCTAATGCGCGCTTTGGGTGGTGTAGCTGTTGACCGTTCTAAACACAATAATTTTGTAGATGCTGTAGTAGATATCTACAATAGCCGTGACCAATTCAACCTCACGATGACTCCCGAAGGAACGCGCTCAAAGGTTAAAACACTTAAAAGTGGCTTCTACTATATCGCTTTAAAAGCAGGTATTCCCATCGTTTGCTCAAAATTTGATTGGGGAAAAATGGTCATTGGATTCAGTGAACCCTTTTATCCAACGGGTGATTATGAGAGCGATTTGCCTAAAATATTGGCATATTTCAAAGGCGTTAAAGGAAAGATTCCAGAAAGAGGTTATGATATAATTGATTGATTATTAATTTTTTAAGATGCGTTTAAAGCTAATATTTTCTAAAAAAAGCAATGAAAAAAAACATCTTTACACTCTTAGCAGGAATGGCTATTTTGATCCTATTCCTTAACAGTTCAAGCGGTTATGGTTCAGTCAATGACGAAGGCATCACAGGTGCGCCAGGCGATGAAATGAATGGTGCGAATCCTAAAACGTGTCAATATTGTCATTCTTCAGGTGCTTTTGGACCGCCGACAATGACGATTCAATTTTTGGATTCGACGGCGACAAATGCTGTAACGAGTTATTTACCAACCAAACTTTATACGATTCGTGTAACGATTACGGCAGGTAGTGGTACACCAACAGGTTATGGTTTTCAAATGATAGATATTCGCAAATCTAATAGCGCAAACCTCAAAGGTTTTTTGCCGACAACCCAACAAAATATGGGTATTCAGACAACGACTTTGATGAAAAATGCACGGCAATACGCCGAACACAATCGCCGAAGCACATCGAACCGATTTGACGTTAAATGGCAAGCGCCTGCAACAAGCGGTTTCGGTATTGTGACTTTTTATGCCGCAGGGAATGCCGTCAATGGCGATGGTGATTTGACAGGTGATGGCGCGACTTTTAAAAATGCTGAACTGCCCGAAGGTCGGGTTTCTACAAATGATATTGTCGAAAACTTACATTTTAGCCTCTCTTCTAACTTAAATACTGAGGGGGTCACGCTCAATATATTAAGTCTCAATGCACGTCTTTTGCAAGTGCGCATGACTGACCTTTCAGGAGGTACTGTATTACTCGATAGTTGGAAAGTCATGAGTGGCGACAACCAAAAGACTTTGGATTTGAGCCACGTAAACAAAGGTGCATATATGATTCAAATTGTTGAAAATCAAAGTATTGTGACAAAAAAAATCATAAAAATGTAACATTGCAAGTACAGAGAATCCCTTTTGTTTACATAAAAAAAAGCGCCGTAATGAATGTCTCTTACTTCATATTTACTGCTTGTACTATTTTTTAAGATATGTTAAAATAATCGAAAATCAGTGGGTCAGGCAACAATATACTGAGGGGTACTCGTTTTGTTAACTTACTCATTTTCTCTATCGAATTTAGCAATAACTTAGATGCTATTCGATATTGGATAAACCTATTTTTGAAATCTGAAATATCAATTAAATGAAAAAAATAATCATTCCTTTCGTTTTGTGCCTCGTCGGTTCAGTTTTTATGGCTTGTAATAATAAATCCATAAAAGTAACATCAACCCCTTCTAATAATTCCAACACAACACAAACAAAAGGCGGTGACAATCAGCCACCTGACGGTGTTGAGCAAGAGGTCAATCTTGAAGGTTATGTACAGTTTGCAAAAGGTGATAACCTCGAAGCGGCTATTGTACGGGCAAAAGCAGAAAAAAAACCTATTTTTCTTGATTTTTATGCTGACTGGTGCGCTCCTTGTAAAGTTTTAGAAGAGAGCGTTTTTAGAGACGAAGACGTTGCAGAGTATATGAATAAAAATGTCATAAATGTCCGTATTAATATCGAAAAAGGACAAGGCGCATCTTTGAAGGAACAAATGTATGTTCGGGTATTACCAACCCTGTTATTTCTTGATCCTAATGGCGATGAGATTGCTCGAAAAGAAGCATTGCCATTGATAGAAGAATTTAAAAAAATGATGAAAACGGCTGTTTGGAAAGTAAAAAATCCTTCTGGACAACCTTAGGACAAGGGGCAAAGGGCAAAAAGCAAGGGGCAAAACGTGAATTGAACGTTTTGCCCCTTGCTTTTTGCCCTTTGCCTCTTGCTATCAGGCTGTTCTGCCCATTTTAGAGATTAATGCAAACTCTTCGTCCGTTACACGTTGAACGGAAAGGCGGCTGAGTCTTATCAATTCCATGTTCTGCAATTCAGGAATTTCCTTGACTGTACTGAGGGGGACCTCTGTGCGAAACTCTTCTACCAATTCCATATCCACAGCAACCCATGCAGGCAGATCTGTTGTCGGGTCTTGATAATGTTCTCGAGCGACACGCGCCAATGCAATAGCGGCGGGCTTTTTTACACTTCTATAGAAAATACAGATATCGTCTAATTGCATGGCTTTTAGGTTGTTACGTGCTGCATAGTTGCGGACACCGTACCAAACAGTTACTTTTTCAGTACGAAAATCTTCAAGTGAAAATGATTCGGGTTCGGATTTAATAAGCCAATAAGCCATTTTATATATTTAGTATTGTTAAGATTCGAAAATTACTGAGGGGTGTTACTCTCCAAAAATTTCTTTAAGTTTATGTTCTAATGCCTCACCACGAAGGTTGTGGTTGGTGATTATACCATTTCTATCAACTAAAACGGTGCGCGGAATACTGGATACACCATATTTACCAGCTGCTTCGTTTTGCCAATATTTCAAGTCGCTGACATGGTTAGACCAAATCAAACCGTCTTGTTGAATGGCAGAAATCCAGCGTGACCGGTCTTGGTCGAGGCTGACACTGAATATCTCAAAGCCCTTGTCCCGATATTTTTTGTAGGCTGCGACAACATTCGGGTTTTCTTTGCGGCATGGACCGCACCAACTTGCCCAAAAATCAATCAGAACCACTTTGCCTTTCAAATCGCTCAATTTACGTACTAAGCCAGCTGTATCGATTTGAGCAATTTCCGGCGCAGGAATATCCGTCATATTTGTACGCATATAGCTAACAAACTGCTGAACATTCTGCCGAATGGCTGGATCATCTTGTGGATAATTAGTCAAATAGCGGTCACCAAAATCGGCGATGAGCGGGTGTTGCTTCTCTAATAATGCAGCGACAATGCCAGTTAAAGTGAATTTATAGGCTTGTGATTTGGCGGGTGAAGCCTTCAAAATAATGTCAAAATAATTTCTAATATCCGTATCTTTTAGCTTCAATTCAGGCATCAAAAGCACTAAAGCGTAATTTTTGACAGCGTCAAAAATGGTTGGCATTTCATTCATACCTGCATCAGACCAATCAACATATTGAAAGTACTGTGAAGCAAAATAATCTATTTCACCTTTAAAAGACAGCTTTTTAGGGTCATTTTGAAAACTTGTATAAGTATCGAGCGCTAATGCACGACCTGCAACAGGATTCACTTTTTTGACAGAATCTAATAGAGCTAATTTCTTTTTATCAATTGCCAACATTTGTTTTTCATTAGCCAAACGTAAAGCTTCATTGCTATAATCACGATTATAGTCGGCTAAGACTTTGCCCATTTCAATCTTAGTATTATTTAATTTTTTCTGAGCATCAATGAGGGCATCATTGATGGGCGATTGTTTGATTGCGGTTTGCAAGGGGTCGTGACATGGGCCAGTTATCAAAACTTCTTTTTCAGTACCTAAAAGAATATATTTTAGTTTAGTCATATCTGTATTCATCCCGACTGTAAAATACTGAGGGGTCTTTGTACGCGGCACTTGGAAAACAAATTCACCCGAAGCATTTGGTTTGGCAGATATTATTTTGTTTTGAGACAAACCCATAGGCGAATAAATTGTTACAGAGTCAACAACAGAACAATTGTCAAGTTTGCAACGCAATGTTATTGTGTTTTGCTGTGCTAATACTGAGGGGGTTACAAAGAAGAGGTAGAGAAAGGCAACAGAACAAGAAGCAATTGTTTTTTTCATATTTTAAAAAAATTAAAGTTTATTAAAGGATATGCTAAGGATAAATAATCAAAAAGCAAAGAACCGCAAAATGAGCGTCAAAATTATATAAACTCGCCCAAATCCACAATTGTTCTACGAATTTCGATGTTCAGAGTAGTCTTATAGTGTATTTTTGCAATTTACGAATGGCTATTTTATCTTTTAAAAACAATAAAGGAATAAAAAACCATACGGAATGAATCTAAAAGTGTTATTTAGCGTTTTGAAAAAAATCTTTATTAAAACATTGTTAAACGATTCGTTTTGGTTTTAGAATCAAAGCATTATATTTGTCGGAAATTTTGACGGATAATCATTCGTGAAAATATCAAAAAAGAGTTTTGTGGAGGCGTTCGATTTTTTCATAAAGAAAAAATTTTCCTTTTAATTGATTGATAATCAAAATTTTAGAACGCTTTTTTAATTAAAATTAAGTACCAACTCACATTTTTATTTTTAATCTCAGTACAACTATGAACTTTTTAGAAGAAGTACAAGCCATGCTGGAAGCTGGCAAAACCGACGAAACCCTGACAGTTGTGCGTAAAGCCCTCGAAAAATCACCAGATGATCTCGACGCAAAACGTGCTGCTGCTCATGTTTACTATGCGAAAATGGTATCCGACTTTGCAGATGGTGATTCTGATGCAGCCATTAAATGGTATAGTAACTATTACGCTTTGGAATTACCTGAAGACGATCCTCTTCACGAGCAATTCAAAGAATATCAACGTAAGATCCACCCAGAGTTTCCGCGTATGCAGGAAGCCAACAAGCTCAGTAAATCGGGCAAAAACCTCGAAGCTTTGGCTATCTATGAAGAGGTTTTGACAACGATTAAGGACTTGAAAGTGGCTTATGTCAATGTTGGCTGGTGTTTGTATCGCTTGCTTGCGGAATTGGCACCGAGACCTGACCCAGATATTGATTTAATCAATAAATGTTTTAACATATACAAAGGCTTTGAAATCCTCGGCCCAAGTAATTTGCACGCTCAAATGTTGCGGATTGCTTTGTATTTCAAAGACGTTGAAGGCGTTGACCTATTAGATTTTCTTCACGGATGGAATTTCGATAATTTCCGTGACGAAGACTATGAGCCGTTTGAAACGAATCAACAACAAAAAATTCCGAGCCTTTGCGAACGCGCTTATCTTTCGTACAGCCGTGTTTTGTTGAATTCAATGCGGAGCAAAGATGCTGAAACCGTTACAAAAGCAAAGGCGTACTCGCAAGAGTTTTTGCCGCTTTTAGAAGCTGTTTTAGAAAGATTGCCAAGAAATGTATGGTTGCCTTATGCCAGAACCTTGCTTATGTCGCAACTCGGCAAAACGCAACGTGTTCAGATGGAACTCATTCATATATTGAAATTCCAGAATAATGCGTTTTGGGCATGGGCATCGTTGGCAGAAAGTCTCATGATGGAAGGAAAAGAACAAGAAGCTCTTTCTTGTTTCTGTAAAGCCTTCTTATTACCTGCACAAGGCGAATTGGCGGCTCATGTTCGTGAATCATTTGTGACACTTTTAGTCAAAATGAATTATCTTTCTGAAGCGAAATATGAGATTAATCAAATCATTCTCACGCGGAAGAAGAAGAAAGTCAAACTTTCTCCAATTGTTCAAGAATTTCGTGATTCTGATTGGTTCCATCATGCCCGTATGCCACAACACAACAAGATCCTTTATGGTCGTAATGCAGGTCGTGCGGACCAGATGTTGTATGCTGACTTACCTGAGCAAATTGCTATTGTCACGCATGTTGACCCAGAACGCGCTGTATTCTTCTATGCTGTTGATAAGAAAATTGGCGGTAAAGCCAATTTGAAAGGCGCAATGATGAAAGTAAAAGTAGGCGATATCTTGGCTCTGAAACTCAAAGAAGAGATGAAAGAAGGTATCAAAATTACTAAAGTTGTCGGCTCTCGTTACGAAAAAGATAAAGTGCCTAAGGATATTTGCCAAGTTATTCAAGAAACCATTCAAATTCCTTACGGTCGTGATTTTGGTTTTATGAAACCAAGTAATATTTATGTTGGACCAGATTTGGTTAAGCGTCACCGCCTTTATGATGGACAACAACTCCGTGCTTTATCGCTTTTGTCTTACAATAAAGCTAAAGCAGAATGGGGTTGGAAAGTTATCGCCATCCTTGGGGAAGACTGATAAACGTACAAATGTAAAATCTTGATTTACAACTCTTTATAAACCCATTTGCACAAACAAACCCGATATTTCGTAAGAAGTATCGGGTTTTGTTTTTCTGACAACCCATCATAGTATCCCAATTTATTCGATGATAAAGCTTTTATCAACATAAAAAAATTGCCCTTTCTTTTGTACCGTTGCAGTAACCGTAAACTTATCGTTTCTCTTAAGTTTTTTGACGATTTGTTGCATCTCTTTTGTGATACTACCCCTGCTTTTGGCATCTGAATATCTACCCCGACGTTCCCGTTCAAACAGTAATTCGTTGATTTCCAAGGTATTACCCGTTTCATCGCGAATGGTTATGGGTATCAATAAATGGTTAAAAAGCATTTTGCGATCAGTCTTTGCTCCTTTTATGCGTCCCCAAGTCAGTTGAAAACCATTGGAAAGTTCTGATTCATCTTTTCGCGTAAATCTAATGGGTAACGTCATTTGCACTTTTGTTGGATTGCCATTCAATCGCGCAGGTTCCCAGTCGGGCATGGCTTTGATAACGAGCATAGCCGCTTCATTTTGCTCATTGGACAACCCCCTCAGTATAGACGGCTCTACAACCTTTCCACGCTCATCAACTGAGAAATTGATGTAAACAGATCCTGTTTCCTCCGATTTTTGAGGAATTTCAAGATTTTTTGAAATAAAAGAGACGAGTGCTTGGTTTGAACAATTGCGTTTCTCAACCGAGCCTTCGGGAGATGATTTACACCCTTTGAAATACGGCATTTGGTCAACTTGAATAGCTGGTTCTGCCGTTTCGACAGTATTAGGCATGGGCAGACTATCTGGCTGTCCATGAAGTGGAATATATAAAAACAGAGAAAATGCTAGAATGAGTGGTTTTCTCAACATCATGTATAGAGTTTTAATATAAATCAGAACGGAAATAGGTTTTTAAGCTACATACAAAAATATTGCCGATTGAAAAATAGTCAACGCAAATACGATTCGGATTGACCATTTTTAACTTTTCAGAACAAATTAAAGCAATTCTACCTTATTTTTCTTTCATAAACTGTTCATACGTCTTAATACTGAGGGGTTGCTTCCCAGATTGCAACAAGGCATCGTTTAGTTTTTTCATGGTCGAAACAAAACCCTCAAACTTCGATTTGACTTTTCCACTCACTTCTCATTATATTTAATTCGACGAAAATACGGTTTTTATCGAAGTGCACATTTAATACCCTTTTCCTTATTGTATAACCCATAAACTTATGGTTCAAGACCTTTTTAAGACGCCGTTTCACCTAAATGCTATAATATTATCACATTTTTGAGGTTAGTGTAAGATATTGTAGGTAATTTGTCGTTACGAATAAGGGATACTGAATTCTTAGAATTTTGAAATTTTGAAATGAACAAAGACCCCTCAGTATTTTGAACAATAGTAAGCAGCTAATACACTAATCAGGGCGTTTATAAAACAAGTACATTAGGTTATGTAAGTGTTTTATATCCGATTGAAACAACACTTTTACTCAACCACCAATTACGAAGAACATAAAATGGATTTAACACTCCAATGGGAGCATAACGAACGCGGACTTATCGAAGCTTGTATTGCAAGGGAACGATGGGCACAGCAACGGCTATACGAAGAGTATTACCCGAAGATGATGGGTGTGTGTATGCGTTATGCGAACAATGATGATGATGCACTCGATATTTTACATGAGGCTTTTATAAAGATATTCAAGCATATCTCATCCTATCAACCAGGGACTTCGTTGTCGGCTTGGATTCGGCGCATTATGGTCAATACAGCGATAGATTATTATCGAAAAACCGTTCGCCGACGCACCGAAGACCTTGAAACAGCGTATAACCTAAGCAGTTCAGATGCCGATGCAATCAGTCAATGCACTGAAAAAGACATTTTAACTGCCGTTAAAAAACTAACTCCAGCGTATCGTGCTGTCTTTAATATGTATATCATTGAAGGCTATTCGCATCGAGAAATTGCTGACCAATTGGGAATAACTGAAAGTACATCGCGCTCGAACCTCGTGAAAGCGAGACTAAAACTGCAAGCTATATTGACTGGAAATTTTGACTTGGACAAAAAAGGAAATGAAGGATAAGGAACAACATATTATAGATACAACGGTTCGGCAAGCGCTTGAAAACCTTGAAATACCGTATGTCGCTGACCATTGGCAACTGATGGCGGACAAATTGGATGCACTTGACACAGGAGAAGCTGAATTTGATAATAATTTAGCAGATAAACTGAGGGGTATTGAAGCACCATTTATTGCTGATCACTGGCACCTATTGTCGGAGAAATTGGGTGCGCTCGATGCTGAAGAGGCTGAATTTGATAATAATTTGGCTGATAAAATTAAGGGCATTGAAGTACCTTATCTAGCTTCTAATTGGGCGGATATGTCTGCACGACTTGATGACTTGGATGATGCCGAGACGACGTTTGATGCGCTGTTAAGCCAACGTTTAGAGAATTTACATGTAAAATATCAACCAAGCCATTGGAATTATATGGCTCAACAGATTGAAGAGACGTTCTCTTGGCGGGCAAAAGTTGTTAGATATAAATTAGTTGAGGTGGCATTGGTTCTGTTGACACTCTTTACGGTGGGCAATATGCTCGATTTGCCTTTTGACTCTGATTATTCAAATACAAACAATACAGGTATAAAAGTTGAAAAAACGATAAAAACGAAAGATAACGATGTAAAAAAACCTGCGCCACAAAAGGTTAAGGAAACAAAATCTTTCTACAATCCAATGGATTGGCGCACCCGTACAACGTCGCCTAATAATACAAAGCTTGAACAGAATGGTATTAACAAACCAGTAGCGGCTTCTAACAGTTCACCGTTAGATGGAGCATCTATTAGAGGCGATGCTCAATTGAATAATATTGTCAAAAAAGAGCCTTTGAATAATGTTATTAACAAGTTTATTAACAATACTGTTGATAACACTTTGGAAGATAGAGAGCCTACTTTAGTTTCATCACCTAAAGTATCCCAATCAATGAAAAATACTGAGGGGGGGACTTTTGATAAACTACCGATGAAAAAGGTTTTAGCATTGGGCAGAGTAAAAGACGAACTGCCTGTTGATAATCAATCAGTTATCGTAGCGACTTCAACTGTTCTGCATCCAATGGATATTTTGAAACCGAACCTTTTGAATACGCATTTTTATGATGAAAATATAACTTTCCCTCTTTTTGTAGAGAAAAGAGCAAAGTGGCGGCTCAATATCTTTGGCTTACCGATAGCGGATATGGTGTCGTACAATTATTCTTTGAAAAGAACTAAGATAACAGAAAAGGAAATAGCCGCTAATTTGGGTGCTGGTATCGCTTTTGGTTATAATAAAGGTAAGTTTGAAATCGAGTCGGGCTTGACTTATTTAGATAAAAAATATGGCTTGCCTAATGTTGAAGTTATAAAAGGCAATTTCAGAAGTAATTATACCATTGAAAAACCGCAGAACTTGCATCTGAGCATCGTCAGCATACCCCTCAGTATAAACTATATGGCTAAGGAAACACACCGTTGGCGTTTTTATGCCAGAGTTGGAGCAGCATTAAATACCATTTTCAGTTCAAAAGAAGAACAATTTATTGAATCGTCAAGTTCTTCAAATTCACAAGCACCTGCACAAACGAATATCGATATATATGAACCCAATGTATATCCAAAAGGTGTTTTTCACAAGGGATTTTTTAAAGATAATAAGTGGTATGGAGGATTCAAAGAAAACGCTTATTTAACTGCAAATGCAGGTCTTGGTGTTGAATACAGGTTGACAAATAAGCTAAATATCTATGTACAACCAACTCTGGATTATCATATTGGCAAAAATGGTATTGGTAGTTTGAATGATCGTATTAATGCCTTTAGTGTTCAAGGTGGGGTTAAAATGGATATGAGATAACCTTTAGAAACTTTAAAGAGCGTGTGAAATAAATAAAAAGAGCGTGTCTATTTGATTAGACACGCTCTTTTTGTTTTAGGATATGAAGTAAAAATATCCAATTCCATTTTCCAAATATCTATGAATCAATTAGTTCCACTCTGGAATTTGAAATATTGAATTTAGAATCTCTTTATACTCTACCCAAATCGCGCAACAAACGGTAATGCGAAGCGACTGCCGAAGTGACACGTGGAAATTCAACATACTGAATACCATACTCAAGGCAAGCCTCACGCACGATGCGGCTGATAGCAGGATAATGCACATGACTTACTTTTGGAAATAAGTGATGCTCTATTTGATAGTTCAAACCACCACAAAACCAAGTAATGATACGGTTACGCGTAGCAAAATTAGCCGTAGTTTGTACTTGGTGAATTGCCCATTCATTTTCAATTTTACCATCATCAGCAGGCAATGGGAAATGCGTATGTTCAACAGTATGTGCCAATTGGAAAATGATGCTGATAACGAAACCCGTTACCGTAACGAAAACACCAAAACCAATCAAGGCTGGTACAACACCGACGACCCAAATAGGTAGAATGATGAATAGGAAATAACTGAAAAATTTACTGCCCCAAAAAATGGCATGTTGAATAGGCTTCATGTGATTAATCTCTACCACACCAATATAACCTCTGAAATACTTCTTGAAGTCTAAGTAAAACATCCAAAAAAAGTACATTATGGCATAAAGAATAACAAAATACATGTGTTGGAAACGATGAAACCAATGGAACTTCTGTGTATCACACATCCGAAGAAATGGTTTGACATCAATATCATCGTCAACACCATCTACATTTGTAAATGAGTGATGAATGACATTGTGTTTGATATTCCACATAAAATCACTGCCGCCTAAGACGTTGAGTGAAAAGGCTGCGGCACGATTAAGGGTTTTAGATTTTGAAAAACTACCATGTCCACCGTCGTGCATGACATTGAAACCAATGCCTGCCGTTAGCAAACCTAAAATAGCGCAAAGTGGCAGAGCAATCCACCAAACGGGTGTGAAAAAAACTAAAGTCGTGTAAATAGCAATGTGAGAAACAACAAGAAAAATAGCTTTTGAGAACAATCGCCAATTGCCCGTAGGTGCAGCGTTTTTCTCTGTAAAATAGTGATTGACTCGGCGACGCAAATCGTTGTAAAACGTAGGCGTAGTCGTAAAACGCGGTGCTTGCATTTAAATGATAAATTTGAAAAATGAATAAAAATTAGTTTGATAGACTCCCTCTGAACTCAAAGATACGCTAAAATACTGAGGGGATATCTAACCACCAAGAGAATTATGATTTTTTTAATGCGAATCTATCACTCAAACACATTTCTATTCTTTGACCAAAACCATTTTAACTTTATCTGCTTTTGCGATTTGTTTAAAGAAAACAGCTAAATCATCATTGTTTTTAGGTGGATAAACTTTGTTATTCAACACCAAGCACCTCCTGACCAATACTTTGTTTTTATCCAATTGAGATACTTTGAACTCATAACTGCCAAAAAGTGACGTGATACTGAGGGGGTCTGGCAGGTTCTCAACTTTGAACCCAACAGGTAAATCTATCATAACGGAATCCATTTCCGTAAACCCACGGCTATCGGCTTGTACTTCAAAACGCCTTGTGGAGTCAGGTTGAAACGTTTTGTTCCAAACGGAAAGCAAATTGACTGGTACAAATTGCCGTTTACCACTCACTGAACCCAACTGACGAATATCCAACTGCATCGTTTCCTCAACCGATGGCATACGCGACAAGTGCTTTTGAAAACTGAGGTTTTGTATTTCAAAGTCATTGATTTTAAGCCATTCATACATTATCTTTTTTCTGAAATCAGCACCATATTCAGATAATGCTGCGGCGAGTTCTTGTTTCGTTCCGCTGTAAAAACTCGTGGCATTGAGTTTAGCCCCCCCCTCAGTATTCAAGGTTATTTTGATATTTCGGCTCACTACATTGGTTTTTTCATCATACACAGGCGTTGTCACTAAATGTCCGCCATCAGGTGCGATGAGCAACGCAGGTCGGTTATCGGTAAACGTACCGAGATAGCCACAAGCTGTTGTTTGGCTCGTGCATTCCAACCAAACTGTGTCCGTTGCCATTGGAACGCAAGCAATAGCATGGTTGAAATAGACGTTCGGAAAATCAGGGTATTGCAATTGGTTATCTTCCCCTGCTTTGATGATAACATATTGACCTTCAACGCCTACGGCATGAAGCATGGCAATCATATAATTTGACAACGCCTTGCAATCCCCATATTTTCGACGGTCAACATCGGTTGCCGAAATGGGTTGCCAGCCACCTATGCCGAGTTGAATGGAGAAGTAGCGGGTCGTGTTTTGCAGTTTTTGATAAACCCGTTCTATTTTGCAATAGTCGTCGGGGCAATCGGCAACGAGTGTTTTTAATTCATTAATCAAGGCAGGTGTCAACTCCGCACGCCCTTTGCCGAGTTCGCCAATGAACTTGCCCAAGTTGAGCCACGAGTCCATTTTGCCTGAAAAACCATCAATTGTAAACGCATCAGGAGCTGTCCAAACCTGTGGAAACAGTTTTGTTACTGAGGGGTTAAAAGGTTCGCCAACAAGGGCTTTTAAGTTTTTTATGTCCCATTGATAGTTGTTCCCAACGGCTAAAACGCCCGTTGGTAGGCTTATTTCTTTGTAACGCAATTGCACATCGGGTGACGAGCTGATGGTAAAATGTGCATTTTCGACAGCTTCGTGCAAACGCTCTTGTGGCGTCCAAACAGGATAATGAAACAAGCCTTTGTGCTTGGTAATGACTTGATATTCAATCGTATAAGGAAAATTGAGACGTGGAAAAATGATGCGTTTACCTCGGTTGTCGTCAATGCCATCGTCGTAAGGTTTGAAGTCTTCTATGTCCTTTTTTTTCATTTTACGAATCAACTTGCCGGTAGCATCATAGACGGAGGCTTCGATGTCGTCAATGATATTGAACTTATCATACCAAAACACAGGCTCGCTGTATCTCGCTGCTTGTTCATCGAGCAACGTGACGACTTTATGCTCAGTCTCCGTCGCTTCTCCTTTGTTTTTTATTTCGAAAAGGATGTCGTATTGTCTGACGATGGCGTGTGCGTTTTCACGTAACTCTGTGGGAATTTTATGCGTTGCGTAAGGGTTGATGTCGGCTATTTGCGCCTGTGTTTCTACGATTAACAGCACGGATAAGAGGGTTAAAAAACTCTTTTTCATCTTGGTAGCGTTTTAAGTTGTTATTTTAAATTGTTATTAGTTTAGTTGTGGGCTAAAACCAAACATCCAAAACGGCAGTCTATACCGAATGTTGCTAAAACAGACCTCGTCTTTTCAATCTTAACTTTTTACTGAGGGGGTCTGCAAGAATCTGTTTAAGAGATTGCAAACCTAGAACTTATTAACTTTATTCAAATAATAAAAAACAAAAGCCTTATTGTTGCGTATCCTAAATCCAAACAGAGAAAGCGGCTCTTCAAAGGATTTACATCCGTTGCGACATTAAAAATTGAAAATTAGCTTTGGAAACCAGCTATTTACGATTAGTTTTGTCCCGCTTTTTTGAAAGTATATAGAAATTTATATTTGTATCACTAATTTTATTGAAAAACTAACTCAAAGTAAAACATGGAGAATTTGATTTACATCTTACCTTTCTTTGGTCTCGTCGGTTTGGCTTACATGGCTTACCTCTGGGGCTGGGTCAGTAAACAAGATGCTGGGAATGAGAAAATGCAAGAGATTGCTTCAGCAATCGCAGATGGGGCATTGGCTTTTTTGAACGCAGAGTATCGCGTATTAAGCGTTTTCGTCGTTGTGGCGGGCGCACTTTTGGGCATTCAATCGCAATTGGTTGAAAATTCAAGTTTGTTAATTGTTGCAGCTTTCGTGATGGGTGCCGTGTTTTCTGCGATTGCAGGAAATCTCGGTATGCGTATCGCAACAAAAGCGAATGTTCGCACAACACAAGCAGCACGTACGAGCTTGTCAAAAGCCTTGAATGTGTCGTTCCGTGGTGGTACGGTGATGGGTTTGGGCGTAGCTGGTTTGGCAGTATTTGGCTTGTCGTTCTTGTTTTTGGCTTTCACTTACCAATTTATAAATTCTGGCGCAGGTACTGAGGGGTTCGTCCATGAGATGGAAAGAACGCTTGAAGTCCTCGCAGGTTTCTCTTTGGGTGCTGAGTCTATCGCTTTGTTTGCACGTGTTGGTGGCGGTATTTATACCAAAGCAGCGGACGTAGGTGCTGACCTCGTAGGTAAAGTCGAAGCAGGTATTCCTGAGGACGACCCGCGTAATCCAGCAACCATTGCCGACAACGTTGGTGACAACGTCGGTGACGTAGCGGGTATGGGTGCTGACTTGTTCGGTTCTTATGTTGCAACGGTTTTAGCGTCAATGGTTTTAGGTAACTATTTAATAAAAGACAATTTGGACAACCCCGAAATGACCAATCTGTTTGGTGGTATGGGTCCGATATTGTTGCCGATATTGATTGCTGGTTTGGGCATTATCTTCTCAATCATCGGTACTTTCTTTGTGAATATCACTGAGAAAAACGCGAATCTTGATGCGGTTCAAGGTGCGCTTAACAAGGGTAACTGGGTCGCTATCATACTGACAGGTCTTGCTTGTTATCCATTGTTGACGATGATGTTGCCACCGACAATGAATATGAAATTCTTTGACGAAGGCGTTAAAGTCATTACAACTATGGACCTTTTCTTAGCGATTTTAGTCGGTTTGACGGTTGGTACGTTGATTTCAATGATTACGGAATACTATACAGGCATGGGTAAAAAGCCAGTGAATGACATCATTCAACGTTCTGGTACAGGTGCGGCAACGAACATCATCGCTGGCTTAGGTGTAGGTATGATGTCAACTGCTTATCCGATCATCCTGTTTTCAGGTGCGATTTGGGCGGCTTATACATTGGCAGGTTTCTACGGTGTGGCAATTGCGGCTTCGGCAATGATGGCAACAACGGCGATGCAATTAGCGATTGACGCTTTCGGTCCGATTGCGGACAACGCAGGTGGTATCGCTGAAATGTCTGAATTGCCTAAAGAAGTGCGTGAGCGTACAGATATATTAGATACTGTCGGTAACACAACCGCCGCGATTGGTAAAGGTTTTGCGATTGCATCAGCCGCTTTGACCGCTTTGGCGTTGTTTGCGGCTTATGTCAAGTTATCCGATATCGATGGTATCAATATCTTCAAGGCAAACGTTTTGGCGGCTCTTTTCTTGGGCGGTATGATTCCCGTTGTGTTCTCTGCTTTTGCGATGAATGCGGTCGGTCGTGCAGCTATGGATATGGTCAACGAAGTCCGTCGTCAATTCCGCGAAATTCCAGGTATTTTGGAAGGTACAGGCAAGCCTGAATATGCAAAATGCGTGGACATTTCTACAAAAGCAGCTCTTCGTGAAATGATGATGCCGGGTGCGATTACGATTATCACGCCCCTACTCGTTGGTTTCATCATGGGACCTGAAGCATTGGGTGGTTATATGGCAGGCGTAACGGTTTCGGGCGTTATGTGGGCTATTTTCCAATCAAATGCAGGTGGTGCTTGGGACAATGCGAAAAAAGCATTTGAAAAAGGCGTTGAAATTGACGGTCAAATGTACTACAAAGGTTCTGAACCACACAAAGCAGCCGTTACAGGTGACACCGTGGGTGACCCTTTCAAAGATACATCAGGTCCTTCAATGAATATCTTGATCAAGTTGTCCTGTTTGATTGGTTTAGCGATTGCCCCAATTATCGGTCAATTGCATAAAAAAGATGCACCAACAGGCATCGGCGAACAACGCAATGAGCAAAAAGTGATAGAGCAACCTAAGCAAGAAGCGACGACTTATCATATTGAGAAGAAGTAAGTTTCTGGCTTAAAAAGCTAAATATACTGAGGGGGGTGTTTCGAAGATGTCGAAGCGCCCTCTTTCTGTTTTGATTGGTGAAAATTATTCTTAAAAAAATCAAAAAAAACTTAATGTCACTCTTGCATCTAACATTGTTTACCCTATATATTTGTCCCAGAAACTGAAAGCAAAACCAACCGCTCCTAAAACTTAATTACATTATTCAAAAAAACCATAAAAAACATGGCAACTCCACTCGTTTCAAAAGGTCACATTGACGAAGTAGATTTAATTATCGGACGTTTTAACAAACTCAGTAAGCCGTTAGTGTTCAACGAAAACACTTCTTTAGCACTGTTAATTGCCAAAAGAAATCAAGCACTCAATGCCATTGAAGACCGCAATGCTAAAGCTACGCAATTCGATGCGGCTATTGGCACCATGAATAATTCTGATAAAGAGTTATCGAAAATGCAATCATCTTTCTTGCTTCAAGTCGGTGATTTCTATGGCAAAAACTCTGATGAATACGTTTGGGCAGGTGGTGTCCGACAATCAGATGCGATTGAAAGAGCTAAATTGACCCGTCAAGAAAAATTGAAAGCGGATGTAGAACAAAAGAAGAAAGAATAAACACCCTTTTTCTTCAAAACTAAAGAGGCAAGCTATACTGGTTTGTCTCTTTTGTTGTTTATGCTGTAATGATACCTAAAATGAGGCAAAATATGATAAAATACTGAGGGGGTATTTAGGTTCAAATTGACAGAGTGATTTGAAATCTCATGTTGTCAACTTAACATTTTGCACAGGACTCAATTGCCTCCATCTTTAGATGGAGAATAGTAGAATTGCTATTTTTTTCTCCATCTAAAGATAGAGGCAATTGAGTCCTGTGTAGGCAATTTAAACGCGCATCGCGTATCCGTTTCATGTTTATGTGAAGAAATGCTCGAACAGACATAAAGACTGCTCAAACAATCGCGAAGAATGCTCGAACTGACGTAAAGAATACGCGAACTGACACGAAGAACGCTCGAACTGACGCGAAGAACGCTCGAACTGACACGAAGAATGCTCGAACTGACACGAAGAACGCTCGAACTGACGCGAAGAACGCTCGAACTGACGCGAAGAGTACTCGAACAAATACAACAATACAAAAAAAGCAGTCCAAGACGTAACAACATCTTGGACTGCTTTTGTTTTGAATGCAACGTGTCGGATACTTTGAAAGTATCCGACACGTTCTTTTATACTGAGGGGGTACTAACCCAATGACTTTTGACGAATGACCGCTTAATTAGTCAGGTTCAAAACCAAGAACGATATTGAACGTACCGTAATCTGTCCATTTCTTAGATGCTTTTGACGTGATTTCAGGTTTGTCGAAACCGATACCGTAGTCAAAACCAAGTGTACCGAACATCGGTAAGAAAACCCTTAGACCCATACCTGCTGCACGACGGACATCAAAAGGCTTGAAGTCTTTAAGGCTGTTCCATGTGTTACCACCTTCAACCCAAGCGGTTGCGAAAATTGTTGACGATGGATTGAGTGAAATCGGGTAACGCAACTCTGCGGTATATTTTGCAAAGGTCGTACCACCACCGTTGCCAGAGTTCGGGAATTCTTCGACTTTATAACCACGCATCGCCAAAATCTCTTGTCCAACTTGTGCAATTTGACGGTTTGCTAAACCATCACCACCGAGTACAAACCGGTTGAACGGTGTATAACCGACGTATTTATTGTAGTAGCCGAGTGAACCCAATTTCATAGCTGTGCGCAACACCATTTTACCCGCCACAGGCGTGAACCATTCCGCATTGAAACGCCATTTGTAGTACTCGACCCATTTAAACTTCTCTTCGTCTATCAAATCAGAATAACGTTTGCCATTCAGAAGGGAATAAGGCGGTGTAGCTGTCAAAATCAAAGTCAAACGCGAACCAGTCTTCGGGAACAATGGGTCACTGATACTGTTGCGGCTAAAAGTCTGCGTGATATTGACATTGTTGTACTTACCATTCGAGATATTCGGGAAGAATCCAGGATAGTCTTTCAATGAAAACTGTTGATATTCAAGCGATGTATTGCTCACAAAGTTATCATCTGGCCATTTCAAACGACGACCTAAACCAACCGACGTTTGTAAGATGCTGACACTGTTATTGGTCAAATAACCCGAGAACTTAGAAAGAGAACCACCCACGGTCAATGCGTTAGGACGTTTGCCACCCAGCCATGGCTCTGTCAACGACAGATTGTATGACTGGTAAAACTTACCATTCGACTGTGCGCGAATAGATAAACGTTGACCATCACCTTGTGGTAGCGGTGCCCAAGCAGATTTGTTAAAGATATTGCGAATCGAGAAGTTGTTGAACGAGACACCGAGTGTACCCACAACACCAAAACCACCCCAACCTGCGGACAATTCCAACTGGTCGCTCGGTTTTTCTTCGACGGTGTATTCAATATCCACCGTTCCACGTTGTGGATTGACGGGTGTATTGATGCCCAAAGCCTCTTGATTGAAATAACCTAAGTTGATAATCTCACGTTGCGAACGAATAATATCTGCACGGCTAAATTTTTCGCCTGGTAACGTCCGCAATTCACGGCGGATAACGTGTTCGTGTGTGCGGTCGTTGCCTTGTATCGTTACCTTGTCAATAGTCGCTTGTGGACCTTCGTACATACGCATTTCGAGGTCAATCGAATCGCCTTGAATGGCGACTTCTGTTGGTTCGACATTGAAAAACAAGTAACCATTGTCCATATAAAGCGATGATACGTCGCGTCCATCTTGACTGAAGCGCAAACGTTGTTCGAGTAACTCGGCATTGTAAATATCACCTTTTTGAATGCCCAAGACTTGGGTCAAAACCTGCGATTCATAAATCGAGTTGCCTTTCCAAGCGATGTTGCGGAAGTAATAGCGACGACCTTCATTGATTTTGATATGGATTTTTATATCGCCATCTTTCTCACGCCAAACGGAGTCGCTTGTAATTTGAGCATCACGGAAACCAATATTGTTATAGTATTTAATAACTTTCTTTTTGTCGCCATCATATTCATCAGCAATGAGTTTAGACGCAGAAAATATCTTCAGTTTCCGATGCGTTTTGTCCATTTTCTTACGCAATTTCCTTGGAGACGCGTTGGCATTGCCTTCAAAAGTGATGTCTTGAATCTTGACACGTTTGGCACGCAGCACATTGACAAGCAGTTTGACACCATTGACCCGTTTAGGGTCTTTTTCCTCTGTAATTTTCACATTGGCATCGAGGTAGCCTTTTTCACGGTAGTATTTTGAGACGCCGTTGATGACATTCTCTTTATTACTTTCCGTCACAATCGTTCCTTTTGGAATGAAACGGGTGACTATCGCATTGAGGTCGTCGTGTTGGCTTTTTTTCGTACCCGTATAACTGAAGGTCGTCATGGATGCGCGTTCTTTGATAACGAGTTCAAAGAAAATCACATCACCAATCGTTTTCTCTTTCACGATTTGGACATCGTCGAACAAGCGCAGCTTCCACAACGCTTTCATCGCTTTCTGAACATCAGGACCCGGAAACTTGATTTTTTTACCAACTTGTAAACCTGACACGCCGATGATGGCATTGGGGTCTGTGTACTGCACACCTGTCACTTTTACGCCACCGACTTCATAGTCTTTCGGTTCGCCATACTTCATGATGGGCAGTGTGTCTTGCGTTTGAGCAATAGTGTCTGGTGTTTGAGCAGTTGCGTCTTTGGAAAAACCCAATATGTTTACAGCTAAGAGGAGAAGGATAAAGACCTTTTTCATATTTTATTACGATAATACCAAATTTGCTTTGGCGACATTTTTCAAAATACTAAAAATACAGAGGGGTGTCAAAATCATGATTCAACGATGCTTCATTAAGCAAAGCTGTTTATGATAAAACAGGACTGAAACGTATGGAAAAGACGATTTGTGCCGCCCTGTCTTTAAACTTTAACACTTTTTAAGTCATTTATTTGTCACTTAATCTGTTCGCCAGTCATACCGAACCGTCTTTCGCGGTCTTGGTAGCTCAAAATGGCTTTATAAAAATCGTCCTTTCGGAAATCGGGCCAAAAAGTTGTCGTAAAATAGAACTCCGCATAAGCCAATTGCCAAAGGAGGAAGTTAGAAACGCGGGTTTCGCCACTTGTCCGAATCATCAATTCGGGGTCAGGCATACCAGACGTGGACAATTCGACTTCAAACACCTTTTCATCTATTTCAGAAGGCTTAATGAGCCCCTTCGTCGCCTTTTCAGCGAGGCGTTGCACCCCCCTCAGTATTTCCCACTTTGCGGAGTAATTGAGTGCCAAAACGAGGGTCATTTTATCGTTGTTCTGTGTCTGTTCGATGCCTTCAAGCAAGGCTTTATAGGTCGAAGAAGGCAGTTTTTCGATGTCACCAATGGCTTTCAGACGGATATTATTGCGTTGCAAGGTGGCAATTTCAGAGCGCACCGTGTCAATCAATAAAGCCATCAAAGCATTGACTTCAAAGGCTGGGCGATTCCAGTTTTCAGTCGAAAAAGTATATAAAGTCAAGTACTTAATTCCGATTTCAGCTGCCGCTTCCGTGATTTCACGAACGGTTTTGACTCCTTCACGATGTCCCCAGACGCGGTTTTTACCTTGCGATTTCGCCCAACGCCCGTTGCCATCCATAATAATAGCGACGTGTTGGGGTATTTTATCGAGATTTATTTGACTTTTTAAATCCATTATTTGAGTCGTCCTAATTTTAGGGCGCAAAAGTAAACAAACTTGTTCGGATATTGATTGAATTTTCAAAAAACGGCTAAAAAATGACCCAAACCAACCTTTACGTTTTGGATTTTTTATCGTTTTTAGATTTCAAGGGTTTCGATTTATTCGATTTAACTGTTTTAACCTTCGCTTTTTTATCGGGCTTGGTCGCTTTCAAGATATTTTCAATCGAAATGACCTCTTTCTTTTTGAGTTTTGGAAACTCTGAATACACCTTTCCTTTTGCAATTCTGTCCAAAGTGTATTTCAAAACGGTTGTCAACCTTTCCGGTGCTTCGTCGGCAGGTCGCCAAATCGCTTCTCTGAATTTATCGGTCTCTTTTACGACCATTTCGCCCGTCCAATCTTTTGCTTTAAATATAAAAATGATTTCAATGATACTCCGCAGTTTGCGATGCGTGATATGCACCAATTCAAGCGATTTGCGATTGACAATGACACCCACTTCTTCAAAAGTTTCACGAACAAGGGCATCTTTGGCGAATTCAATACCTTCGATTTTGCCGCCTGGCAGCGTATAACCACCACCATTGGGCTTTGTTTGCGCCAAAAAAAGCAAATGGTCACGATATTCGAGCAATAGGCGCGCTGTGAGTATAGTACGGTAACGATGTTGTATGGGCATTGGGTTGCGTTATAATATTAAAGTGTTAGTACATTTTTGAATAAAGGGCTAAAATTAGAGGTTTTTAGAAAAAGATGGCTGGTTTACGTGTTTATTTTATATTTGTTATCGTCAAGGCTTAACGTTCCATTGAGCTTAAAAATATAATACATGAGTAAATATGTTAAAGTTTCATTCTTTTTAGAGAATTGTTAGAAAATACAAATAGTTCATCTTAGCTTTGTACCAACAATTTAAATCAATCATGTAACAATCATTTTTTAACTAAAACTAAATATACTTTTTAACCAAAGTTAACAGACGCATTTCATTTCATTTCATTTCATTTCATTTCATTTCATTTCATTTCATTTCATTTCATTTCATTTCATTTCATTTCATTTCAT
>JAYVFS010000276.1:0-27483 GCA_043772905.1 Saprospiraceae bacterium
TCGCACGTCGCTGTTTGTAGATGCCGATGTACGTATGGTAGAAGGTGCGGCAGAAGTGGGTGCAGACCGCATTGAGTTTTATACAGGCATGTATGCTAAAGATTTTTCAAAAGATAAAGAGAGAGCCGTTGAAGCACACGTAAAAGCAGCAAAAAGAGCCGTCGAATTGGGTTTAGGCATCAATGCAGGACATGATTTGAATTTAGAAAATCTGAAATATTACAAGCAAAATGTCATCGGTTTAGAAGAAGTGTCTATTGGTCATGCCTTAATTTCGGATGCTTTGTACTATGGTTTACACAATACAATACAGATGTATTTGCGTCAGTTGAAATAGAATATTTTTAAGAAGCATAACCCTGCCAAATATTTGTATCAGTATTGAAAAAAAAATATTTATAAAAAAAATCTAATTAAACCTTGACTTATCCATAAATTCCATTAATTTTGTTTCTGAAAAAATAACAATACAAGTGTATTGGCACTGAATGAAATCAAATTACATTTTGCGACTATCGAACCGAATACTAAACAACACTGTCTGAACCATTGAGAATAAATTTACATAGTAAACCATTGAAAACTTTCTAATTACAGAGAATCTATTGACTCAAACGCACAGATATTAATTAGCTTTATTTTTATTACTTAGTTCTCCTCTTGATGCTGCTACATCTTGAGCAACACCTTTGCGTACTCCTCATCGAAGTACGCCAAACATTGCTTTTCATATCATGAACTAAAGAATCAAAATGATTGACATTGCCTTAAACAAGCTTCGGAACGAATTGCAGTTGTATCTCACATCTGTACGACCCGTGACGCTTGACAATGTCGCTTTGATAGAATCTGCGGACAAAGTGACAGTTTTGGGCGACCACGTTATTATAACGCTTGTGAATATTGAAGAAGAGAGCAGTTTGAAAAACGGTTTGCATTATCGGCGTACACCGATAGGCGGCATTGCATACGAGAATCCACCTGTTTATTTGAATCTATACTTGCTTTTTACGGCTAATTTTCCACGTAATTATGATGTTTCTCTAATGCTTTTAGGGCGCATCATTCAATTTCTGCAAGGTCAAAATAGTTTTATTATTTCAAGTGAAGAGGGAGAGTCACAACTGACACTCGACCTATATACCATGACTTTTGAGCAAATCAATCATTTGTGGGGGTCATTGGGCGGCAAACAAATACCGTTTGTAATGTATAAAGCACGGCTCGTTAGGATTACAGATAGGAAATTACAAGGCACGGGTAGCCCGATTATAGAAATAGAAGGCAGTGTATATCCAGACCTACAATAACAAACATTATGGTTTTTAAAACAACATACAGACGTTTGGTTGAAGTGCGTTTTTTGCATAGTTTTTATCTTGAAAACGATGTAGCTCAACCATTTTATACTTTGTCCGAGGAGGACAAATCGCTGCGTCTGATAAGAAATAGCTATGATATACGTAATGACTTAGATATCGTGCCTACTGTGAGAACTACACAATTTTTATCAGAACATAAACTCATTTTTTTACCCACTTTTATGGGTTTTATGATTGCTTTACAAGTGGAAATGAGTGGAGGAATTGCTAAACCACAAGCAGAATTACCTTCTGATTGGCATATATCCTTTAAAATTATTAGTAAAAATGCCGATTGGTTGACTTATACAAACGCAAAATTTAAGACAGCACAATCCCCACTGCTTTTGTTTTGGACAAATAATAATGATATTCAAAACAAAGTGATGCCGTCACTTTCAGCACCTCTATCTGCCTTTGATGGGTCAAATCAGTACGAAATGGGGGAGTGGACTTTACAAGGTAATACACCCAAACGCGCTCATGAAAACAATGGTCTCTGGCAAATAGGTGAGCCTTTTCATCAATATACGACTGAATCAGACCGTCGGGCCTTGCCACGTCAAAGTCGTTTTTCTTTGCCTATGGCTTTGGCAAATAAAGCAGATATTGTCTTAACAAAAATAAATGATACAGCTGTTCCGCCTTTTGAAGCCAGATGGGTTTTTGACAGTGGCTCAGATACCCCCCTCAGTAAAATTGCCGTTGATTTCACTTTTAATCCTATAGATAAGAAATTGATTTCAAGCGGTTTATATAATTTAGACATTGTTTGTCGTGACAAAAATGGTGTGACAACAACGACGACATATCCAAATATAGTTTTGTTAGATGGTATAAAATCAACAGACTTTGGTGTTCTGGAACTTGTTCAAAAATCAGGTTTACTCATTGGTCAAAACCTTTTAAATGCGGACGGCAGCGTGATTGACGGCGGCAGAACTTTTGAAGTGCGGCTACAAAACAGAATAACCTATTGGCAATATAAAGAGAATCGAGGAGCAACTTTAAACAGCATTGACAATACCAACCACGATGTTTTAGACGATGCTTTAATGACGAAACAAGCCCGCGCTTTGACACGCAGTCAAATGCCGATTGACTTTGCAGAAGACATCAAATTACCAAGCCCTTCAAGACTGACGATAAAAGAGAAAGATAACCGATATGTTACGGAAGTCATTTATTAGAAAACGATGAATTATAAATGATAAATGATGAATCTTAAGTGTTGATTCACAATGTGTTATTCATAATTCATAATTCATAATTCATAATATTAATTATCCAAAAAATCATTCATCGCATGGCAAGAGATTATAAAACGCCGGGTGTCTATGTTGAGGAAATAACCAAATTTCCCCCCTCAGTAGCGCAAGTCGAAACAGCAATTCCTGCATTTATCGGCTATACAGAACTCGTTGAACATCCAACGGCAGGGGTTTTGACAAATAAACCACGCCGCATCACTTCGATGTTGGAATACGAACGCTTTTTTGGTTCGGCAAAACACGAAGAAGGTATTAAGGTGGAGGTCAAACCAAATGCAAGTACAGGTGCTTCGGACATTGTCGTTTCGGTGGCAACGCCATCGAAATACAAGATGTATTACAGCTTGCAATTCTATTTTGCAAATGGTGGTGGTCCGTGTTACGTCGTCTCTGTGGGCGATTATTCGACCGATACCATTGATTTCAATGAACTTTCAACAGGTTTGAAGGCATCGGACAAGGTTGATGAGATTACGCTGATTCTTTTCCCAGATGCACAAGACATGAATGTTGACAATTTTTACAACATTCAGAAAGCCGCTTTGGACAGTTGCGTCAAGTTGCAAGACCGCTTTGTCATTATGGACGTTCACCACGCCGACGACATTGACCCCGACCAGAACAAGTCCATAGATGCGTTGCGGGACAAACTGTCGGGTTCGACGGACATTTTGAAATATGGTGCCGCCTACTATCCGAATGTCGAGACCATACTCGATTATGTGTTCGACGACGATGATGTGGTTGTCAAAGTTGAAGGCAGCGATAAGAAATTGGGCGACTTAAAAGCGACCAGCAATGCGCTGTATTTCCAAGTTAAAGCCGCTATTCTCGATAAACCGTTGATTATGACACCTTCGGCGGGCATTGCGGGCATTTATGCCGATGTGGATTCCAATCGAGGCGTTTGGAAAGCACCTGCCAATGTCAACATGAATTACGTCATAAAACCCACCATTATTATTTCAGACGACGAGCAAAAAGGCTTGAATGTAGATGTCAATGGTGGTAAATCCATCAATGTTGTGCGGTCATTTACGGGTCGAGGTTCGGCTATTGTTTGGGGCGCGCGTACATTGGCGGGTAATGACAATGAGTGGCGATACGTTTCGGTGCGTCGTTTCTGCAATATGGTTGAAGAATCGGTCAAAAAAGCGGCGGGTCAGTTCGTTTTTGAACCAAATGATGCCAATACATGGGTGAGGGTTCGAGCGATGATAGAAAATTTCTTGATTTTACAATGGCGTGCAGGTGCTTTGCAAGGCGCAAAACCCGACCATGCCTTTTATGTCGCTGTCGGTTTGAACCAAACGATGTCCGCTATTGACGTGTTAGAAGGGCGTATGATAGTTGAAATCGGTATGGCAGTCGTCCGTCCTGCGGAGTTTATCATTTTGCGCTTTAGCCAAATGATGCCGCAATCTTAATCAAGTTCTCAAAATGTGTTCAGTAAAATGAGTGATTTGAAACCTTTTATTTCATATCATAAAGCATTGTAAATCAAGGCTTAAAAAATTCATCATTCATCATTTATAATTCATCATTACTCAATAAAACCCAGAGGTCATGTCAGATGAAATAAAAAAATCGCCAACAGAAGAGAGTTTTAGAACATATCGAAAAGGGTTGAAGCCTGACATCAATAAGGCAAAAACCGATATGAAAGTAGCCCGAACAGGCTACAATGATGCCGTTCGCTCTCGTCAATTCAAACGGTGTACGTTCAAAAAAGCAGAGGCAGCTCTTGCCGAATACGAAGGTTTGCTCAACGGAGTCGTTACCGCAGCGCACCAAGATGCGACTGAAATTGATGCCAGTATCAAAAATTTTGTGGCACAATCGGCAGCCGTTAAAACAGCGTTTGGGGCTGTTGTGGATTCGCTGCGTTCAGCTAAAAAAGCCCTTTATGATGTTGAATCTACTGCCAGTGCCTTAGCGGAATTGGTCGAAAACTCGGAGCAATCGGAGGAAAACAAGTGGCTAAAATCCCATATAAACGGGTTTGAATCAACGATTAAGGCCATTGCAGGCGATATAAAAACCCGAAAACAAGGGCTTGCTGACCAGACCAATGACTTAGCAGACGATGCTTTTGAGGTTGTTGTGAAAGTTGTGGGCATCAACGCTTCGGTCAATATTGAAAGTTTGACCCCCCTCAGTACAAAAGTGCTTTCCGACCTAACGACGCTCAAAGGAGACATTGAAACCAATATCACGTATGCTGGGGGTGAAAAACAAAAAGCCCAAGTTGAGTTGAATAAGCAAAATCAATCGCAAAGCAGCAACCGTTCGAATGTGTCTCGCACACGTTTGATTTTTGCAGGTTTGAAAAACGTTGAGGCTTTTACCAAAACACCAGAGTGTAAGGAAGGCGCAGAATTAGCAAAAGATACACGCAAGCAATTGGAAGTTTTGGTCAAAAAAGTTGAAAAATCCTTTGCTTGATGTCTGAATCAACAAGTAAAAAGTTTGGACTGATGACCATCTTTAATTGTTTTAAAATATTGATAGTCAATATTTTAAAAAGAATTTTAACTGTTAAACATCTTTTTATTTATCCTTCCTTTATGCACGTAGAGGAGGTCCAAAATAGCCAAGAAATCATGTCAGAAATTATCACAGCGAATCTTTCGCAAGAATACATAGACCACCTCAAATCGGAAACGCTGAAAGCTGAAAATCGGCTGAAAGAAGAGACGAAAGAATATGAGGTCAAGTCCAATCAGTTTGTTGACGCAACAAACTGGCAAACGGCAGTTGATGCGTATTGGACAAAGGTTAAAAAGTCCGAAGAAATTGCCGAAGAGGTTTTTATCAGCATCGGCAATATCCTTCAACAAGCGTCAAAGGTCAATGCCAACATCGAATATACGCTCGATGCCATCAAATTGCTTGTGTGCAATGTCCGTGAAATCAGTCGTGTTTTAGAACAAATGACGGATGAATACCACGCATTGAAAAGCCAAATTGACAAAGTGGTTGCCCGTGATTCGAGTTTTAAAAAGGATAAAATTTATGATAAACTCACGTTGCTGGGTGACAAACTCAGTGTGTCGGGACAAGCATCCGAAAGCGCAATAGCGAAGGTTTTAGACCTCGTTAAAGCCGCCTATATTTTACATCGCTCGATTGATAGTGAATATCGGCAGCATAAAGACTGGGTGGTTGACCATGTTTTTATTGAATATATTGACGAAAATGGCATCTTAAAACCGCTAAATATTTACGAAACATCTGAAGTTATTTGTGGCGAACATACGGTCACTGAACCTGGTTTGGAATGGCAAATAGGCAAATTAGATGGACTACTCCGAGAAGGTATGCCGCAACCTGACTACGATATGGACGACTATCCTTGTCAAGATGCAGATGATTTTGTGCCGACTTTCCCACTCAAAAAAGGTCAGAATCGCTATTACGATGTGACCCGCGAGCAACATCGTATGGCAGCCGATAAGGTAAAAGAAGCCAAAAGCGCATTAGAATTGGCAAATACCGACAAACGCATGGCGGATTCCAGTTATAAAGCCTATAAAGCGGCACTCGACGCTGCCGACGGAGCAAAAACGGGAAAAAAATGACCCCCTCAGTATTCTCACAAATAAGTTCTTTTATTCAATTTAACACATAGCCATATAGGACACATTGTTATAATTATTTGATTATCAATAAATTAAAACTATGTGTCCTATGTGACTATGTGTTAAATAAATTCAAAAAACTATTTGTTGAACCACTCAGTAAAATTTTCAAATTCCTAATTCAATAATAAAAACAATCATGGCAAATTATCCGCTTCCGAAATTCCATTTTAAAGTAGATTGGGCTGGTACCAATATCGGATTTACAGAGGTCACAGGTTTGACCGTCGAAACCGAAGCCATTGAGTATCGTCATGGTGCTGCCAAAGAATATAATAAAACCAAACAACCCGGTTTGCAGAAATACGGCAATATCACTATGAAACGCGGCACATTTGAAAGTGACAATGAGTTCTACGCTTGGTGGGACCAAACGAAACTTTTTGAAGAAAAAGGAGCAGAATTCCGTCGAGACATCACGGTCAGTTTGCTCAATGAAAAACATGAACCCATCGCTTCGTGGAAAATCAAAAATGCCTGGCCCACAAAAGTCCAATACGCCGACCTCAAAGCCGATGCCAATGAAATTGCCATCGAAAGCGTCGAATTGGTGCATGAAGGGGTAACTGTTGAGATTTCTTAACTAATGATGAATGGTTAATGATGAAGTATGAATGATAAATGATGAATTTGCAAAGTATTGATTTTCAAAGACTTAGTAGATTCACCATTTATCATTCATACTTCATCATTCACCATTTACCATTCACCATTAAAAAGATGGCAGAAAAAACGATTCCAAGATACTCGCCACCTGTGGGTTTTCACTTTCGTGTCCGATTTTTGGGCGGCGATGAAAACAGCACGGATACTTATTTTCAATCGGTTGGAGGGTTGAGTGTACAAGTTCAGACTGAAACATGGAAGGAGGGCGGTGAGAACCGCTTCGAACACACATTACCTGTACGGACAAAATACAGCGATTTGGTTTTGAAACGCGGTTTGTTTCGACCAACAGAATCGTTGTGGACGGATTGGTTTAAAGACACAATGGAACTAATGTCAGAACCTTCGAGCGACCGCAAGAATTCTAAGTTTATGACACCACGAGACATTTTTATCGAGTTGCTGAATGAAAAACATGAGCCGTTAGCAACTTGGACAGTGGTTCACGCTTGGCCCAAAAATTGGAAAATCAACGACATGAATGCGGAACGTGGAGAGGTTTTGATTGAATCTTTGGAGTTGAATTATAATTATTTTTTGTATGAAAAGGGCCATCATTCGTAAGAGTCATTATGCATTAGTTGTCCTTTTTTGTTTTTGTAAATGATTAATAATCAAAGTTTTAAATTGAATTGAAGGTTTTTGTCATCGAGATACTGAGGGGGTTACGTATCGGATACTTTCAAAGTATCCGATACGTATTTACTACAATAAAAATAAAACTATGCCTGTCGAAATCAGAGAACTCAATATCAAAATCAACCTGTCGGATGAAGGCGGTAATGCCTCACCATCAGGTTCAGGAGATGCCAACGATGCCCAACAAGCCATCGTTGAGGCAGTTATCGAAAAGGTTTTAGAGATTTTAAAAGAGAAACAAGAAAGGTAAGGGAATGATGAATGATAAATTATGAATGATGAATTTGTAAAACATTGACATTCAAACATTTATCATTCATAATTCATAATTCATCATTTATACTTAAGCTATGCCAGAACGCGCGCCCAATAAAAAGCCCAACGCTTCACCCGTTGTCATTAAGGCTTTCACAAATAAGAAAGTCACAGGTACAGCTGTGAAGGAATTTGCGCTGCCCATCAATCCAGAGAACTACGCGATGTCTTACAAAATTGAGGTGGACAAATCGAGTGGCAGTGGTAACAGTGGTTCTGATATAAAGTACAAAAAAACGCCACCTGAACAGCTCAAATTGGAGTTTATTTTTGACAATACAGGAACGGTTATGGGCAATACGAAAGATGGCACGTCGGTTCAAGAACAAATTAAGCAGTTTATGGAAGTCGTTTACCATGTGGACGGTGGCAGCCATAAACCTTTTTATTTGAAGATTATTTGGGGTGAAAATTTGATGACAGGCGAAGTGGTCGGCTTTAACTGTATGTTGACGCAATTGGACATCAATTACACCCTTTTTGCAAGGACAGGAGAGCCAATTAGGGCTAAAATTGGTGCGCAATTTACACATTATATAGAGCAAACAGCCCGTGTGCAACGCCGTCAAGACCATCAGTCGCCCGATTTGACACACGTGAGAACTGTTGAATTTGGCGACCGTTTGACCTTAATGACGCATCAGATTTATGACGACCAAAGCTATTATTTGAAAGTTGCAAAAGCGAATGGTTTGACCAGTTTTAGAAAATTGACGGTGGGTAAAGACATCAATTTTCCGCCAATTAGTAAAGTGAGTCAATGATTTATAATTTAAAAAAAACACTTAGATATGGCTAATGCCCCTGCACAAGCAAACGATTCGACGATACCCAACGACTCACGGGGCGATGTGGTGAGTTTTGCGGTTTTGGTCAATGGAAAAGCGATTGGCGATGAGCTTCAATTAGTAAATATTGTCGTCACTTACGAGGTCAATCGGATACCGACAGCACGGCTCATTTTCCGAGATGGCTCGGCAGCAGAACAGACGTTTCCAGTGAGTGAATCCAGCACATTTGTGCCAGGCAATAAAATTGAAATCAAATTGGGACATGATGCACAAAATGAAACAGTTTTCAAAGGGGTCATCGTCCGTCAAAGCCTTCGAGCAAGAGAAAGTGGTGATACCATTTTGACAGTGGATTGTCGTGACGAGGCTTATCTTTTGACATTGGGACGACATAACCGCTATTTTTTAGACAAGTCAGACAGCGATGCAGTGAAAGAAATATTGGGTGGAAAAGCGGGGTCAATAGAAAGTACTGCACCCGTCCATAAAGAAGTAGTTCAATATTATGTAACGGATTGGGATTTTGTACTCATGCGTGGCGAAATGAACGGTCAGTTGATTTTTGTTGAAAACGGCAAAGTGAATTTGAAAAAACCGTCCACATCCACCCCCTCAGTATTGAACCTCGTTTATGGCGAAAACCTACGTGAATTTGAAACAGATATGGATGCCCGCACACAAATTGGCTCTGTGAAAGCAACCGCTTGGGACTATGCACAACAAAAACTTGTTGAGTCGGACAGCCGTTCGGCGGGTAGTTTTTCAGAACACGGTAATATAACAGGTAGTAAGCTGGCGACAGATGCGGGATTGCCGACGCTTGAATTGAGACACAGCGGCAACGTGGCACAAGAAGAACTCAAAGCATGGGCAGATGCGACTATGATGCGCAGCCGTTTGGCTAAAATTTGTGGTCGTGCCAAATTTCAAGGTTCAGCCTTGGTTTTGCCAGGCAAATGCGTGGACATTTCAGGCATGGGCGCACGGTTTAATGGCAAGGCTTACGTAACGGCAGTGCGACATGAGGTCGGTGCGGGAGCATGGTACACACATGCGCAGTTTGGTTTATCACCTACGTTTTTATATCAAAAACAGGCTGTTGCCGAAGTTCCAGCATCAGGTTTGATCCCCTCAGTATCGGGCTTACAAATCGGTGTTGTCGTCAAACTTGAAGGCGATCCGAATGGTGAAGACCGCATTCAAGTCAGATTACCGACACTCGACAACCAAGCAAATGGGACATGGGCAAGGGTTTCGACACTCGATGCTGGCAAAGAAAGAGGTTCATATTTTCGTCCTGAAATCGGCGACGAAGTGATTGTTGCCTTCGTCAATGACGACCCACGAGATGCCATTGTTTTGGGCATGCTCAACAGCAGTAAAAATCCTGCGCCATTGCCAACGACAGACGACAACCACATCAAAGGTTTCGTCACCCGAAGCAAAATGAAAGTGCTTTTTGATGATGAGAAAAAAGTCATCACCATCGAAACACCTGCGGGGAACAAATTGGTCATCAGCGACGATGAAAAGTCCATAACGACGACTGACCAAACAGGCAACACTTGGAAAATGTCCGATAGCGGTATCGAAATAAAAAGCCCGAAAGACATTAGCATAGAAGCGACAGGCAAATTGTCCTTAAAAGCGACGCAAGATTTGACAATTGAAGGACTGAATGTAAAAGCCAAAGCCAGTGCTGAACTGGCTATGGAAGGCAGTGCTAAAGCATCGCTCAAAGCATCTGGACAAACAGAAGTTAAAGGCGCAATGGTTATGATTAATTGATTGAAAATATCGTTCGTAAAGTTGTAACTAATTGATTATTAATATTTAAAAAAATATAAAAAAAATGCCTCCAGCAGCTCGAATAAGTGATATGCACGTTTGCCCAATGGTGACGGGCGTTGTGCCACACGTTGGCGGACCGATTATCGGACCAGGTGCGCCGACAGTTATGATTGCAGGATTACCCGCAGCAGTTGTCGGAGACAACGTGACTTGTGTCGGTCCACCCGACAGCATTATCAAAGGTTCGGCAACGGTGATGATTGGTGGAAAACCAGCGGCACGTTTGGGCGATTCGACGGCACATGGCGGTAGCATCATTCTCGGTGCGCCGACTGTTATGATTGGCGGATAAGTAACGAGTAAATAATAAGATGGTCAACGCTGAAGGTATCGGATACAGAAATTTGAATATTTTTTGTTTTTTTTTGCAAAAAAAATAAAAAATATTCAAATTTCTGTATCCGATACCTGTGCTTCTAAATAGACTCCATCATTAGAGAAAAAATATAAAATATGCAAGAGCGCGATAAATTTTTAGGACGTGGTTGGGCATTTCCGCCCACATTTCGACGCAGCCCAATCGGTACAAGCGGTGTCGAACTCGTCGAAGCACGTGAGGACATCGAGCAAAGTTTAACGATTTTGCTTTCGACAAGTCTCGGAGAACGTGTGTTGCGTCCTGACTATGGTTGCAATTTGAGCGATTATCAATTTGAGCCAATGAACGCCACACTTGTCGGTTTTATCCGCGATATGGTCAGTACGGCTTTGCTCTATCACGAGCCTCGGATTCGGGTAGAACGGGTGGAGGTCAATCAACCGACTTATCAAGATGCGTTGGATGGCAAATTGTTGATTGAAGTGGATTATACTATTAGAACCACAAACTCACGCTTCAATTTTGTTTATGATTTTTATCAAAATGAAGCGACAGGGCAAGTATAATATAGCGTTTTTTTTGTCATTCTGAACGCAGTGAAAGAATCTAAATGATTGATAATCAGATTCTTTCACTGCGTTCAGAATGACAAAAAAAACTATTTGAGATAAATTTTTAAAACCAATAACCTTAAAAACAAATGGCAAACAACACGCCACATCCACTCATACGCGACGGCAAAAGTCAATCTGAAAGAATGGACTTGCGCGCGCTCGCACCTGAAACGGTCAAGCTCGATGACCGTTCGGAACGGCAGTTGTTGGTCTATCTCAATGAATTTGCCAAATCTATTGCCTATTACGACACCGACGAAACGCCCCAGCGCAAGTTGCAGCAATCCAATTGGCAAAGCTTTTTTCGTTCTGGTTCGTCTGTCCAAGTCTCGCTGATTGAAGCGTATAATATTGTTGATTATGAAAACCGATTTGACCAAACCAAGCAAAACTTTTTGGTCGGTTTGGTGCGTGCAGATTATGCGCCGCTTTTCGATTTTTTATTTGAGTCGGCTTTGTCCCTCAATAGTTGGTACGATGCGCTGTCGAGCGATGTTGTTTTGTTGGACAATAAAGTGATTTTAAACGAAACGCCTTTGCGTCGTACGATTCGCAACCTCATTGAATCCAATGCACGCCCTGCCCTTGAACAGTTGATAGCGATTGCCAATCTTTTTGTTAAAACGCAGTCTGATGATGGTTATTTATTCCCAGATTTGTCGGAATTGATGCAAAAAGACACCGATTTTTGGCAATTGACCCCCTCAGTACGCGCCGCTCGCGACAGCGTTTTGGCAGCTTTGCCACAAAATTCTATTGAATTTCAGCGGTTGATTCGGGAACGTTTGGACGATATTTTCCGCACGTATGCAAAGGTTACAAGGCAAATCGTTGAGGCAGCCGCCCAACAAGATATTGTGCAACCCACAGGCACACATGAGCCGCATTTGACCTTGCTTTATACTTTTTTGAGGTTGTTCCAACACGTTGTTAATGACTTCAATCAGTTGCCACAAAAGCATTTGGATTTCTACTTTCGTGAAGTTTTGGGTCTGAAAACCAAGCCTTTAACGCCCGATGCTGCACATATTGTTTTTGAATTACCAAAAACGACCCCTCAGTATAAGCTCGATAAAAGCACTCTTTTGAAGGATGGCAAAGATGCCAAAGGTGCTGATGTGCGTTTTGCGCTGGACAATGAAATCGTGATTACGACGACCCAAGTTGCAGAATTAAGAACACTGAATAATGCGGGTTCTTTTTTGCTCGCTCGACCAAAAGCCAATTCTTTTGATGGTTTAGGTACAGCATTTCGAGACCCACTTGTGAATCAATGGGATACGTTTGGCAAACCAAATGAGATTGAATCAAAGATAAGAGCAGAGGTCGGTTTGGCAATAGCTTCGCCAACTTTAATACTTGAAAATGGTGAGCGCACTGTCACTTTGACCATCAATTTCAAGGAGAAAATAGCGACCATTTTAAACGAATTTAACGTCCGTTTGAGTGGTAAAAAAACATGGTTTTCACCAAAATCCCCAATTTTATTTACAAGACCAACTGATAATCAATTAGTTCTAAAATTCACCTTAGCTGTTGGTGAAGATGCAGTCGTTGCAGCAGACCCCTCAGTATTGGGCGTTGATTATGGCATTTCAGGGGCGGCAGTATGTCAACTTTTAGTCGTCCAAAACGGAGGAACATACAATGAATTGAGAAACAAAAACATCACATCTGTCAACATTGATGTCAGTGTCGCCAAACTCCAAAACGTACAAGTCCGCACCGATGAAGGTGACCAAGACCCGACTAAGCCGTTTATGCCGTTTGGTGCTGTGCCGTCTGTGGGTTCAACTTTTTGTATAGGTAGTCCAGAGATTTTTTCAAAAAATTTGACAACATTTGATGTAGCTTTTGATTGGGATAAATTACCTGTCCCTCCTTCTTTTTCAGATTTTTCAGATTATTACAATGGTTATGATATTGACTTCGTGGCAAAACCAAGTAATGCTACATTAACTGCATCAAGTAGCTATGTTGATAGTGGTAAAAAGGAAGTCATTCTATTGAAACATTTTTTATTTAAAACACCGCTTCAATTTTCAAATAATTTTAGTTTTTCCTTCAACAATAATACGCCACTAAATGGTGGAGATATAAAATTCAAATTGGACGGTTCGGATTTTAGGCATCTTGTTTATCCTAAACTTTTAACGAAACATACTTTGGCAGCCGCACAAGCAGATGGAAAAATTATTGTTTCAAAGAATTTGACTGATGCTAAAAATGCCCTTGATAATAGTGCTAATAGTGCTGTTGAAGGTACAAAATTTATTTTACCTGACTGTAATCCGCTAAATCCAAACTCAGATGCAAGGGCAAATGCAATTCGTAATTTAATAAAACAATCAATAAGTGATCAAATAACAAGTTTATCAAATAGATTACCAGTTGTTCTTAATCCACCCTACACCCCCGTCATCAAAAACCTAACAATCGGCTATTCCGCAGTCGCAACGAATGTGGCATTATTTCACATTCATCCCTTTGATGAGGGCAAAAATTTCGAGCAGATTTCGCCTTTAAATAATGCGGGTAAATCATTGATTGTCAATTTTTTAGACCAAGGTGCTTTGCTCATCGGCTTGTCCAATGCGATTGAAAACAGCTTGACACCGATACTTTTTCAGATGTTAGAATCTTCTGCAAACACGACTTTAACAAAGGCAACTATTGATTGGACTTACTTAGATGGCAATGTATGGAAACCTTTAGAAACGGGCAAACACATACTCAGCGATGCCACCAATGGTTTTATTCAAACAGGCATTTTTGAGACGATATTGCCTGCTCGTAACAACGGAAAAAGCACCGTTTTACCCCCTCAGTATTATTGGCTAAAAGCATCGAGCAAAAACGATTTAGGTGCTGTTTGTCAAACGATTGGCGTTCATACGCAAGCTGTTCGTACTACTTTTCAACCATCAGAATCGAATGATGCGGGGCGTTTGTCGAAGGCTTTATCGGCAAATGCCCTTGCACAACTTGATGTGGCGGACTCAAATATCAAAACGGTTATTCAGCCTTATGACTCGTTTGGCGGCTTACCAAATGAAGACAATCCGCATTTTTATCGGCGTGTGAGCGAACGTTTGCGCCACAAAGGTCGGGCGGTGACGCTGTTCGATTATGAGCAATTGGTACTCGAAGCATTTCCAGAAGTGTTCAAGGTGAAATGTATTCCGCATACCTTCAGTCATATCCAAAGTGTTGGTGGTGAAATGATTAAAGATATACATTTTGCACCAAGTCATGTAACTGTCGTCGTTGTGCCCAATCCACAATTGACACGTTTAGCCGACCCTTTGCGCCCAAAAGCTTCGCGCGCTTTGCTTGGACGGATTGATACTTTTTTGAAATCGAGGATTTCACCTTTTGTCGGATTACAGGTTTTGAATCCGATTTATGAAAATATCAGCACCCAAAGTGAAGTCAAATTCCGGGAAGGCAGAAGTCCGGAATATTACAGCGAAGTGCTGAAAAAAGACCTCGTTCAATTCCTCGCACCGTGGGCATTTGACCCAACGGCTCAAATCACATTTGGCGGCGTGGTCTATCTGTCTTCGATTGTCGGGTTTATAGAAACACGGTCGTATGTTGATTTTGTTGTCAATATAACGATGACAAAAGTGCAATTAGACCCTGATGAAAAACAGAAAACAAATGAAATAGCCGCTTCTGCTGCACGTGGTATTTTATCGAGTGGCAGCCATGTTGTCACATTGTTTAAGCCAAATGAGCGGAAAAAAGTGCATAGAGGTATTGGTTTTGACTGGCAAATTCCGAAATGAAGTAGGCAAAGGGCAAGAGGCAAAGTGCAAAAAGCAAAGGGCAAAAAACCAGTAACGAATAACCAGTAACGAATAACGAATAAGAATAACGAAAAAGATAAATAAGATGGATGAAATAATTAAAGACCGCAAAGGCTTAGAGCAGCTGTTCACTGAAGGCTCGATTCCGACTCAAAAGGACTTTAAAACACTGATTGATTCGGTTGTCGTCAAGCGCGATGATAAATTTTTTGGTAAGTGGAAAAGTGGTGTCGGCTATGTCGAAGGCGATGTTGTTTTGTATGAAGATGAAGAAAAAAAACAGGTCAGCATCTACGTTTTCGTTTCAAAAAAAACGGCACAAGCCTTAGACCCTGACTGTAATACGGACGACGATTGCGGCAATAAACCGCCTAATGCCTGTTGCCGTTGGCAATTGATTCGCCTCGATTTTGGTGATGATGGGGATTGGTTTGTGGATGCGGAAGCCCAAACGATGTATGCCAAAGTGTTTGGCAAAATCGGTATCGGGACGGAAGCGCCAGCCGCTTTTTTGCACATCAACGATACAACGGAAGGTGCAGGAAGCCAGTTTCTGTTCAATGCGACAGGTGCAGGTGGTGCGCCCCGTTTTCAGATGGTCAATGCGGTTCAAAGCGATTTTGCGCCAGAGGCAACGCATTTGGAACAGTCGCTCAATGACGATGTAGCGCAATGGCTGACCAATACGCCTTTGGGTTTTGTGTTTAAAAAACAGGCTGCGAACCCGACGATTGACCAAACGGCTCGTCATACTGAGGGGGTGGTTCATGAGGATACATTGCTACTTTTGGTTAGTAATGAAGGCAATCGCCCACGTATTGGCATTGGTACAAACGCGCCCAGCACTGCGCTTGATGTAGCGAATGAGGTGAGTGGTTCAGCCGTTCAATTAGATGTTGATACCGACGATAAACCGCAACTTATATTGCTGAAACAGACGGGAGGAGAATTACTTAAAGTTGTTCAAAGTATTGATAATCAAACAGCTACGTGGACGACAAATGCGGCGCATGGCTATTTGTTCAGCCATGCGAACAATGAAACGGTGGTGTCCATCAACGCCAATGGCAACGTCGGGATAGGGACTACTGAACCGACTGCAAAACTGGAAATTGTTGACAATGCAGGTCAGAGAGGCAAGTTTACTTTTGAAGTCAACGAAGCGATTCCAATTATGGAAATAACCAATTTGCTCGAAGGCGAAGCGGAAGTCAACATGAGCCTTGCCGTTCATATTGACTCGGCGGTTTTTTCGACCGATGCGGCTGAAGGCTATGCTTTTATGCACGACAATTTTGAAGAACCCGCGCTGTCACTTATCCCTGAGGATACCCAATTTTATCTCAATTTAGATGGTTACTCAAACAGCAGAGGCGTTTACGTCCGTCCTTTGGTCAATGACAATAAAAATCAGCCGCTTACTGAGGGGTTGAAAATTTTGAAAACTTTGACACCGCAAATCCGCAAACCGGATGGTGACAATCATCCACAAATGGGTTTTGTTTTTAAACCCAAAGACGCTAAAACGCAGTTGCCGAGTGAGATTGTGCGTCAATTTCCAGGGCAAACTTTTGGCATTGCACAACACAATTTGATAGCGACACTTGTTCGGGCGGTTCAAGAATTGGAAGAAAAAATTACGAAACTTGAAGCAAAAGTTAAAGATTTGGAGAAACCGAAAGGCAAGTGATTTTATAAGTTGAGTCAGATTTAGTAAATTTTTAAAATTTACTAAATCTATGGCAGTCAATAAGTTATAAGCATTGAAAGAGTTCGTGTTCTCGAAAAACGTTCGGGGAACTTTCAAAGTTCCCCGAACGTGACGCAGACTTGAAAACAAATATCAGACTAAATGACCACTCGCACCATACAACCCAAAACCGTTCGGGAATTTCCTGAATACCTTGACTTTGAGCCGTTGCGTTCAGAGGGCATCAAGTATATTCAGGAATTGGCGGGCGATATTTGGACCGACCACAACAGCCACGACCCAGGCATTACGTTGCTTGAAGTGTTGTGTTATGCATTGACCGATTTGGGCTATCGCACCAACCTCGATATACATGATTTATTTGCGGCTAATCCCGATGCGGCTGTTTCAGAAGACGATAATTTCTCGACAGCAGCCCGTATTTTGAGTTGCAATCCATTGACAATTTTAGATTTTCGAAAATTGTTGATTGACCTTGATGGTGTACGCAATGCGTGGTTTGTGGTGGCTGACGGTGAAACGATTGCAAGGGCAGAAACGGGTTTGAGTATTGATGTGCCAAAAAGTCAAATTATTTTCAATAAGAAATTTATAGCCAATGATAAAAGTATAGAAATCAATGGTTTATATAAAATACTTTTAGAGCTCGACGATATTTATTTGAAGCAAGAAGCGGCAAAAGGGCTTGATGCCACAGGCGATATTTTATCAAAAGTCCATGAAACCGTCCATGCACACCGCAATTTATGTGAAGATTTTTTGAGCGTTCAAGTCCTTCGTGACGAGCGCATCAGCTTGTGTGCAGACATTGAATTGTCGGCAGATGCTTCGCCAGAAGCGGTTATGTTGTCCATTTTTGAGAAAATTCAAGCCTTTTTGTCGCCCGATATTCCTTTTTATACGCTGCGCCAAATGTTGGATAAAGGTGCAACGACAGACCAAATATTTGAAGGTCGTCCGCTTCGATTGGACAACAGTCATGGGTTTATTGATGCCGATGAATTGACGGAAATGGAGAGACGAAACGAAATCCATGTCTCCGATATTTATCGGTTGATGCTTTGTACTGAGGGGGTGGTTGCGGTAAAAAAATTGCGTATTATCAACTTGACGAATAGCTCAAATCGTGAAGGGGAGGAGTGGTTATTGCCTTTGACACCCGATAGTTTCCGACCTGTCTTAGATGCCGTTGTTTCTGCGCGGTCTATGAATTTTACAAAAAGAGATGTTGCATATATTGTTGATAGTCAGTCGGTTATTCAGGTTTTTGAAAAAAAATTAGCCAATCGTTTAAAGGTTTTGAAGCAACCTTATGACCTCGATTTGCCCATTCCATTGGGCAATCATCGGTCAGATTTGGGTGAACATTACAGCATTCAAAACGATTTGCCAGCCACTTATGGGACGACAAAAACAGCTTTTCCGACCCGTAATTCTACGCCTGAAGAACGTATCCGCCAAGCACAAGCCTTGCAACTCAAAGGTTATATGCTGTTTTTTGACCGTCTTTTGGCGAATTATTTAGAACAATTGGCGCAAATCAGGCAGCAGTTTTCGCCACAATTAAATGCTGAAGCTGGGGCAGTTGCGGCAATCGGCAGCCTGTCAGATGTGCCTTTTTTGAATAAATTATTGCCTTATGATAACAATGAAGCGGCGATACTGAGGGGGGCTAAATTTGAAAAAGGTGAGACGATTGCAAAGGTCATTGACCCTAAAACGCATCGCCGCCGCCGCTTTTCTACGCCGCAAGCATTGGATGCGGCGTTGCAACAGATTATGGCAGATTTTGATGCCGATAATGTCCACGAGTCGTTTCCAAAAGCAGAGTCAACGGGGCTGTATCATTTTCAAGTTGAAAGCCAAAGAGGTCGGCAAGTCGTTTTGCGCAGTAAAAAAAGATATGCCACAGAAGACGAAGCAAGGGCAGCTTTGGGGTCAGTGCGTTTTTTGGCAACCCTCGAATCGAGTTATGTGAGCCGTTTGCAAAGACCGATTACAGACCATTATTATACTTTCGATTGGGTATTTCAAGTGCCTGATTTTCAGCAGTTTATGAGAGAGATTACGGAAAGTCGTACCGATTATTTTAGTAAAAAAAATCAACTTTTTGACCACCTTTTAGGGCGTTTTGCGGAAGACTTTACAGACTATACATTGTTGATGTTTGGTATGTATAAAAACAGTATGCAACAACCTGACATCGCTGTTTTTGCTAAAGACAAAGCCCGTTTTATCGCAAAATATCCAGAAATCAGCCGCAATCGGGCAAAAGGTTTTGACCAAAAAGCCAAGCCCATTGAGTATTGGAAAGGTGTGAATATCAGCGGTGTCGAAAATCGTTTGGCGACGATGTTGGACTTCAATCGGCGTGGAAACAAGCAGTTGAATTTTTTTGAAGTCGTTGCCGATGACCGTGTAAATGTTTTGCTAAACGATAGGCGGGGTATAACGATTTTACACTCTGAACAATCGCTGCATCCTGACCAAGTCGCTGATTTTCAGGCACTTGTCAATGCGTCTGCCAAGTTGCCAGATGCTTTTGAACCCTATGAACACAAGGGCGAAAAGCAGTTTGGTTTCCGCTTGCGGGATAAAAAAGGGTGCATCATTGCCTATCATCCTTTCAGCTATGCGACTGCCGAGGCGCGTGATAATGCTTTGCACTATACCCGTCTTGTGGCACGAGACGACGACCGTTTGCCTGTTGAATTTGTTGCCAAAACGAAAGGATTTTATGCGCATGTGCAAACGTCAGATGAAAAAGCGGCTTTCAAAGCGACGCAAGCCGCAGCGACTGAATCAGATGCACAAGCGATTGCTTTGCAAATAAGGCGTGCGGCAACGAAACGGACGCTTTACGAAAAATTTCAAGTGCCTTCTCAAGGTTTTACCTTTGGTTTACGTCCATTAGTCGCAACAAATGACGGAACAGACCCCCCTCCGTATTTGGCGATTCATCCGTTGTTTTATCAAAATGAAACGGATTGTGATGCGGTTTTGGATAAAATACACCGTTTTTTCAAGGACAATCCCTTGAAAATTGTCGTTTCGCAACTACCGCAACGGCATCGGTGGTCTTTGGCAACACCTGAAGGTGAACAATTGGAAAGCCTTCATTTTTTTAAAACATTGCCTCAAACCCGCGCGGCAGCACGTTTGGCACTTCAATTGGCGACAAAGACACGCAATTATGACCCAAAAATCAACGAAGATGGCACAGTGTACATGCACATTGTGAAACGTGAAACTTACCCTTCTGAAGAGCCGAATGGTCAAATAAAATACAAAACGCTGAAAACACCGATTGCGGTGACGAAACCTTTTGCTTCTTTGAAAGAAGCAGAGGCGGCTATTGGAATCCTCATTCTTTTAGCCCAAACTATTCTGCAAAAGATTGATAATCAAAGCATTAGTAACGAAAACGAACCAGAAGTTGCCCTCAATTTAGAGACCGCAGAAGGTGTGTTCAAAGCGGTTTTATACATGCCCGATGGCTCAATTGGTTTGGCAGATGTGAGTCGGCATTTGACAGCTGATGCAGCAGAAATCAATTTTTACAATGATTTACAAGCCGCTTGTGCAGGATTTTGGCACAACGAGTCGGTTAATAATGGCTGTGCAAAAGGTTTTAATTTAGCCAATGATGCCGATTTGAAAACCATTATTGCAGAACATCCTAACCTTTATACGACCGTTAGGGAACGAGAAAAAGTACAAGAAACTATTAAAAATTGGGTCTGCGACAATCGAGCGCATACGGTCATTGAACCGGTCAATGAAGCATGGCAATTTCAGCTTGTTTGCTTGGATTATCAAGGAAAATTAGCGGTTATACTGAGGGGTCTTGAAGGACAAATTCATCAAGATGAAGCATCGGCTCAAACGTTTTTTGAAGAAAAAGTACGTCCTAACTTATTGATATTCAATGACAATCAGATTGAAAAAACAGAGATAGAAGGTGGTTTTAGCTTCAACTATCTTGATGGCGATAAAAACTCAATTGCAGAACATCCGATGGGTTATGCTACTGAAAAAGATAGAGATAAGGTCATTGACAAATTAGAAAATTGCCTTCAAACCATCATTAACAATGGTTTTGTGATTGATGAAAATGTGTGCAAATGCTTGGATATTGACGGAAAAGAGCGTACTGCCGACCGTCGCAGGTGGCGTGTGCGCGATGAACAGGTGCGTGTAGCGGTTTATCAACCTCAAATAGAGTGTGCAAATGTCCATGATGTATTAAAAAAAATAGCCCAGCAATACGCTTGTCGCACCCCTCAGTATAGCAACATTGTGGTGGGTGACGGAGCGATTATCAACGACGGTTTGGGCAGTTGGCAATGGATTATTTGCAACGGGAAAAAGATGTTTTGGCAAAGCGCAGGTTTTGATTCGAAAGAGAAAGCACGAGCTGATTTTGAATCACAATTGATGCCTGTGATGATGGCTGCACGTGACCTTAAAAACTATCAAGTTCGGAGCAATATCAACCAAGAAGCAGAGGAATTTGAAGACTCTGAAAAAGCTAAAAAAATCACAGAACATTACTTCATTTTGGAGTTGCTCAATGACGATGGAAAACTGATTGCGGGCACTGGTAAACATTTCTGTCAAATGTCAGAAGTCTTTTCCGCTATTGCAAAAAGGCATGATTTTGCGATCCTTTTTCCTTTGATTGAAAGGACGCAAGGTATTTATTTTCAAATATTTAATCATACCGAACAAAATATTGTTTGGCGCAGCGCACAGACTTATGACACATGGCAAACGGCTTTAGAAGCCTTTGATAATTTCATAGATATGTTGGGTTTTGAATCACATTATAGGGTCATTGGTGATGAAGAATGTGGTTGCCAAATTGCCTTGACAGAAGTATTGTTGGAAAGTTCAGAAAGCTTTTTTACCCGCGTGGCGACAGTTCAAAAAGACCCTGAAAGTGGTGTGGAAACGACGACTTTTATCACGACCGACAGCGAAGCAAATGCACACAGTTGGCGACAAGTAGAGAACTTTCTCGATGCTTATCAAGCCGTTGACGCATCGCAATTGATTTCAATTTATACCTCTGAAGCCGATGGTCGCTACCGCTATCGTTGGCAGCTTGTAGGCGCAGATTATGCTTTGGCACGGCATCCAAAAGCTTTTCATACGGCTTTTGAAAATGGCTTAGAACGTGATGTGCTTTTTGGTTTGAGTCAAAATATTCAAAACCCTCAACTCAATAAAGGCAATACGCAAGCGGCAGCAATGGCAGACGATGCGCCTAAAAAGATTTCCGAAATTTTGGACACTTTAACCGAGGCGCAATTGACTCTTTTGAGCCGTTTAGACAACTATTTTATCATTGTCGAGCGGGATAAAAAGGGCGATATCCTCCATTATTTGATTGGTGTGCGCGATGCGATTACAGGGCAGCCGACGGTTTTTGAGCATGAATATAAAGTGTTGGGTGAAATGCTGGAAGCGATTGATTTTGTTTATTCGACCTTGCAGCAAAGCTATATTGTACCACGTGTGGAAGGTGGTTTTGGCTTCGAGATTAAAGTGTTAAACGGTACGCAACGGGTGCAATTAATGGGTTTGACGGAAACATATCCTTTTTCAAAGTATGAAGTGATTTGGGAAAGTGTGAAAACCTATCAACAGAAAAATGGGATTGACCTCGATAATGACTACCAGAATTGCCTCAATTTAATCAAAAACAAGGCAAATTATATACAAAAACAAGCAGCAGACGGTTCTATGTTGCTGTTGATTCGCAATCCTGCGCAGATTTTAGCGTCTTCGCCGCGCCGTTATCTTAGCCGTACTTCGGCGCAAAAAGCGGCTGAACGGGCATTGACTTACGTGGATACTGAGGGGTTGCATTTGATTGAACATGTGCTGTTGCGCCCACGTCATTGGGGACAAAATGATGCACATTCGCAGCGTTTATTGATGCCGATTCAAGTGACGGAGGCAGAAATTAAGGCGCACCAAAGCTTCCAAGCAGACGATGATTTTAAAAATTACATCATCGGTGGCGACCCGTATTCGATGACGGCAACGGTCATTTTGCCGTATTGGTCACGCCGTTTCCGCAACGTTGATTTTAGGCGATTTTTTGAAAATACCTTGCGCCGAGAAATGCCTGTGCATATTTGGCTAAACATCTTTTGGATTTCGCCCGAACAAATGCAGGCTTTTGAGCGGCAGTGGCGGCGTTGGTTGAACAGTGTAAACGACCCAAATTCAAGCGTTTTTGTACAAAATACAGCGTGTTTGCTCGATGTACTGAGGGGGCTGAAAAACACTTTCCCACTGGCTGTTTTGAGCGATTGTGGGAGCGGTATTCCGCCTGTAATTTTAGACGAAACGACGATTGGTTGATTGAAATAATATCTAAAACACGAAGATATGAAAGTCATATTCCCTTATTTTGAAAGCGGTTTGCCCTTGCGCAGCCGCGATTTGAACGCTATTTATCGCCGCGCCGATGAAGAAGTGCGCGATACGCGTACCTGCTTGCATGGCATGGGTATTTTTTATGGTTTGAAAGTGACGATGCTTGAAGGCGGATTTATTAAGGTGTCGTCGGGTGCGGGTGTCACTTCGCAAGGTTATATGTTTTGTTCGCTTGCGGATAGGGCGTTGGGTGCGCTCAATAAAGATACTTCTATTCAGACGGTTTATTTTGGGACAACAAGTTTGACCGATATTTTGGATAAAACGGTAATAGATGGCGCGTTGGATTCAAAGATTACGGTTGATGAATTGAATGATAAAGAAATACCGCCACAAGGTTCAGCGAGCGGCTTGACAGCTTTGACGTTGAAAGACATGGCAGGTAAACGATTGGTGATTTTTTTTAAAATAGATACGGAGACTTTAAACGGCTGTGCCAATTGTGAAAAAGGTACAAAAGCTGGGTTAACAACGGAGTTTTTGCTGGTTGACGACAATCAATGGCTACAACTCTCCTTCAATTGTTCGACCGATAGCGGCAGTGGGACTGCGGTTTATGAACCCGTTAAATTAAGTTTACCTCGTTTTGCTTTGAATGACAACTGTTTGACTTTCAATGAAATAACATCAGTTGGCAGTTTGAGTAGTGCTTATGCGGTTGCAACAAAAAGCACTATTCAAAATGAAGTAAAACGTTTGATTGACCATTACAGCCGCCTTTTCAACGACAATACTGAGGGGTCAAAAAATGCAGTTGATGCGCTTGGTCAGATGGCTGTAAATTCACAATATCACCATGATTATTGGCGGCTAATTGTTAGGGCTTACAATGAGTTTGTTTCGACAACTTTTGCGCAATCCTTTGCAGGTTTGCCGCCCGAAGGCTGTTTTCCAAAGCACTTATGTCTCGGCAGGTTCAATGAAAATGGTGGTTTTGAAACCGAAAACACGCGGACAAAACTCTATCGTCCGCCTTTCGACGATGCCACAGATGCCGATTTTGCAACCGCCCAAACGCTGTATTATCGCTTAATGGCGGTTCTTAAAAACCAACGTTTGGACAAATTGCCGAATGCCGATGTCCGCATCACGCCTTCACGTCGGGCAACTTACCCCCTCCGTAATCAGGCGATTCCGTTCTATTTAGAGAGCACCGCTTTGGTTTCGACTTGGCAACCCGATAATCCATTCAAAACAGCGATTTTGAGTTATGACGATACCAAACGTTTGCAGCATCAACCGTACTTCGACGAAGCGGATTTTTATCGGATTGAAGGTCATGTCGGTATGTCTTATTTCGATGTGAAAGATGCACTTATTGGCAATAATGACAATGTTACAGGGCTGCGTGGATGTCTGAACCTGCCTTTTGAAGTCGTTTTTGTCACGCTTCAAGACAATCAACGCAGTGATTTTATGACTTTATCTCGTTTTGCGTTTGACAATAATGGGCTTGAACATCAAGGCGGTGTGCCTGCGGGTGGCACTTTTGTGGTTGTTTTGGACAACATGAGCGATGAACGGCAATTGGTTGTGGCTGATTTTTGTTTGCCATATTGGTGGCGCAAACCGTTTATCAAAGTGGTTGCTGACTTTACGGTTATTCAAAAAGGCAACACGTTTGTTTTTGATGCCACGCCTTCGCAAAGTGCCAATTTATTGCTATGGTCAGTCAATGGTGACCAGTTTAAATCGGCGGATTATAATACAGATAGGTTGTATCAACCTAAATTGGATGTGTCGGCAGAAGAAACATTTAAGCATTATTTCATCAAATTGGAGGCATTTAGTGAAGAAGGTCAAAGAGATGTTGAGATAACGACAGTCGTTATTCAAAGACAAGTGACCATACCAGACCAAGTTGTTGCATCTATAAGAATTACATCACGAAAGCCGCTGACCAATGGCGAAAACATCAGTTTTGACAGCGTGGATTCAAAATTTGCTCAAGAATTTGAGTGGTTTATTGATGACGCACCAAAAGGCAAAACGACTAAAATGTCATTTGATTTCACTTTTGACAATGAAACGCAAACCTCTAAATCGTTCCTTGTCAAGCTGTTAGCTCGAAATACGACAAGTAAGCGAGAAGATGTTGAAGAAATAACGATAACGATTGAACGGCAATTGATACAAAAGCAAGAGGCTATTCCTGAACCGATTTTTGCCATAATTGATAGGACAAATATTATTGTTAATGAAAGTTCCGTAGGGCAGAAAGTTTTTTTTGTAAACAATTCGGTCAATGCGTCCTCTTTTATTTGGCAACCTTTTGAGGCGGACGGCATCAAAGAAGCAGGTATAGCCGTGCCTAAAAGTACGTTAGAAACATTTTCACAGGATTTTATTTTTGACAATTTAAATCAACAAAATAAAACCTATGTGATGCGGCTCGCCGCTATTCGAGGTGCGCTCTCAAAGTCAGCTCAACTAAATGTTACGATTCAGCGACAACCTGTTATTGTTAGGGGTACGGATGTGACACCTACACCTGAAGGCAATGTTAGAGGACTTTTAGCAGAGGAAGAGACCCCCTCAGTAGTCGAGCCTGCCGCCGCCCTCAAAGAACTGCGGACACGGCAACGTGACTATAGAACTGCGCTTGAAATAGCAGCCGTAGCAGAACCCAAAGCTAAAGATGATGATAAAATCTATACGGCTTTGACCTTCATCTCTGGTTTTCAGCACGATGCGACTAAGTTGGAAGAGCAAATGGGACGTTGGCAAGAAGTCATTGAGTCTGCTTTACCAAGTCGGAAAACGAGTAAAATCAATGCCAGTCAGCCTGCCATCGTTCAAAACCTCGTTTGCTTTATGTTTGACAAACTGACGGATTTGCAAGCGGCAGGTCTTTCAGAAAAGGTCAGGGCAGATGTGACCGCCGTAATGGAAACATTAAAGGCGTATAAAAACTTGAATATCAATGCTTTGAAAGAGGCTTGGCAAGCGGAAGCGATTCGGACAGCAGAGAATAGTGCAACGGTTGATTCTTTGTTATCCTTGTTTTAAAAATAGTGTTTTTTCACATCACTTTTATATCAGACTGTTTTTTTTGTCATTCTGAACGCAGTGAAAGAATCTGAATATTATTAAAAACAGATTCTTTCACTGCGTTCAGAATGACAAAAAAAACGGTCATTCACCATTAAAAATAAATGAACCATCACATAGGCAAAACATCACTCGACATTCGCGCACCACGTACTGTGGACGGTTTCGCTTTGCAGACAGAGGTGAGTGATTGGTTTTGGCAAAACCTTTTGCCTGAACTCGGTCGTGCCTTAGATGCGGCAGTGCCTACTGATGTGGTTTTGCGACTGGAACGCTTGGATATTGAGTTGAAATTGTCAAAAACAAAGCATTGGCAAGCGGTTATGACCCCCTCAGTATGTCGGGCTATTGTGGAAGAAATTATGCAACGGCGACTGTTTCCAAGACCAACCGATGCGGTGGTGCTTGAATTGCCTTTGACGGAAAATGGTTTTGTAGCTTGGTTGTCCTTTATCGAAATAGGGCAAAAGCCGTTTGCCATAGGCGATTTTGAGATTTGGCAAAAGGATGCCTTAGATGCGGTCGCTTCTTCTGCCGTTGCGTTGTCAACTTTGAAACGGACTTTGGCGAATGACCCCCTCAGTATAGAACGCTTAATTCGACAACATGACGCTGTTTTTTTAGGACAACTTTTGGAAGCGATTACTGGCAAATCTGTGTCAGAATTAAAGGTTTGGCAAAAGACTTTTGAGGTTTTGCTGCGCAATGATGGTTTTAGGACAGCTCTTTCTTTATCAAAGTTTGATAATCGTGCAATCCATTTAGCTTTTTGGCAACCTGTTTTTGAAAAAATATTGCGGGATGCACAAGTATTTGATTATCAGAAGTTTGCAATGCTTGAGTTTTTATTGCAACTGATTGCTCAATTGCAAGGAAAGACATTTAGCAAAGCAGATTTGATGGAACGGCTGCTTTATTTTTTTCAACAAAAACTAAAAGAAGAAGGCTTTTTACAAGCAGAAAGGTCTGAAAAAGACGCTGATACTGAGGG
>JAYVFS010000277.1:0-8378 GCA_043772905.1 Saprospiraceae bacterium
ATAATAAATCATCTTGGTCAAGTCGGTGTTAGGTCTGATTAATCTCACCCACGGAGTAACGTCAACGCATAACGCTCTGCCAATATGCTTTTTCGCAAGTACCGACTCGGATTAGACTCAGTAACGGACTTTTTGTCCCAATGAGATACGCAATCTCTCACCAAGATGATTCGATACAAAAGTTAATATACGCCTCAACTGTTTTTCAAGCTTTTTCTAAGAACTTTTTCATGGACTCAGTAATCAATCTGGACAGTTTTATAAATTCAATATTGGTATTGTAGAACCGAATCAAAGAGGCTCTTTCACCATTAATACCCGCGTCCGTTGTGGTAATTTAGTTCGATTGGGCCAAGATATTTGTGTTCGTGCAGACATCTATCCAGATACGAGTTGTACGTATACATCATCTTGGTCGGGTGCAAATCTTTCAGTATCAGGCGTTTGTGAACAAGATTCCATTGCATTTTTCATAAAAAATACAGGCACATCTGCATCGAAAAGTAGAAATGCTTTGATTATTGACAATGATACGCCACAACCATTAACAATCAATTCATTAATACCTCAAACGACTCTGACCAAGCGTTTTCCAGCCAATGGTCATACATGGCGATTGACGCTTCAGCAAGAACCGAATCATCCGACTTCATCTACTCCGACTGCTTATATTGAAGGTTGTCAGTCTAATTCAAATCAAAATAGAGCCACTGGTTTTGTCAATAATTTTGCTTTCGATGACAACGCACCTTCTGTTGCGATGACTTGTGATATGGTTACGGGTTCTTATGACCCAAATGATAAGACAGGCTACCCGTTAGGCTATGGCAATAAAAAAAATATTGACCAAAATCAAGACTTAACATACAAAATTCGATTCCAAAACACAGGAAACGATACCGCTTTTGTGGTTGTAATACGAGACACCATTGATACTCGTTATTTGGATATGGAAAACATCGAATTTGGCACATCAAGCCACCCTTATAAGCCGATGTTGTATGATAAAAACATCTTACAATTTACATTTGACCCTATTTTTCTACCTGATTCTTTCAGAAATGAAGCTGCTTCCAACGGTTTTGTGCAATTCAGAATCAAACAGAAAAAAGATGTGCCGATTGGTACAAAAATAGAAAACAGTGCGGGTATTTATTTCGATTTCAATGCACCTGTCATCACAAATTTAACCACGCATACCATTGCAAAATCTATTTTCAATACTGTTGAAACATTAGACATCAACATTCAAACCGTCGTCGTTGAAGTATCGCCTAATCCATTTGAGACGGAAACAACGTTTAATATCAAGGATACCCCCCTCAGTATCGGCGGCAATTTTGACCTTTATGACCTCCAAAGCCGTTTGATGTTACATGATGTTTTTGACAAAAACTTTTATACTCTTAAAAGGCAAGACCTAAAAGCAGGTATGTATATTTTTAAAATTCAGACCAAAGATGGTCGTTGGGCTTCGGGTAAGATAGTTGTGTTGTGAGTTTTGTTTTTTGAAATTATTAGCTTAGACCATAGATGAGACTGATTTCACTGGTTTTTTTAGATTCTTTCAGAATGATAAGAATAAATCAGTCTCATCTATGGTCTAAGCTAATAATGACTATTTTCCTATCAACGCCGACAGTTTTTTCCTAAACAAGAACATCAAAAAACCCGTCGTTGCTGCAAAAACAAAGACCGTGAAAAAGATTTGATGCAAAGGAAATGACTCAAACAAGCTGCCTACTTGACCACCGATAAAATTGCCGACAGAGGCGGCTAAAAACCAGACACCCATCATTTGACCGACTATCCGTTGAGGTGCTAATTTGGTCATAGAACTCAAACCAACAGGGCTTAAACACAATTCACCGAGCGTTTGCAAAAAGAAAACGGTCAATAACCATTGGGGACCAACCTTTGAACCCACGTTTGCACCTAAATACAAAGCTGCAGGTACTAAAAGTAGGAAACTCAAACCCGCAAAGATTAATCCCAATGAAAATTTGACTGGAATTGAAGGCTCTTTGTCTCGATTTGCAAGATAAACCCATAACCACGCAAAGACAGGCGCAAAAAAGATGATGACTAAGGCATGAACGGATTGCCACCACGATGAAGGGAATTCGTTTCCGAGAATACTGTTATTTGTAAATCTATCCGCAAAGAGGCTTAATGTTGAACCGACTTGTTCATAACTTGCCCAAAACAAAGCGGCGGCAACAAAAAGAACGACGATGACGACCAACCGGCCCCGTTCTTCTTCAGTCCAATCTTTTTGTAGAAACAACGAACTGAAATAGCCCAAAACTAAGACAACATAGATGCCACCGAACAAATAGCTTAAACTCTTTGCATTGATGTCGACTACATCACCATAGACCAAGCCGACCAATATCAAAATGAACAAAGCAAAGTAGCCTAAACCCATCCATAATTGCCGTTTTGCAGCACTAATGGCTGTTGCATCTTTGGCTTTTAAGGAAGGTAAGCCCACGTCGCCTAAGTATTTTTCTGTTAATTTGTATTGTAACAAACCGAAGAACATACCCACGGCAGCTGCGCCAAATCCAAAATGCCAATTGACTTTTTGTCCTAAATAACCACATATCAAAGGTGCAATAAATGCCCCGAGATTGATGCCCATGTAGAAAAGTGAGAAGCCTCCGTCACGCCTTTTGTCCTCTTGAGAATATAAACCACCGACCATCGTACTTACATTCGGTTTCAATAAACCTGTGCCGATGATGACGCATAATAAACCCGTATAAAAAAAGGCTAAACCGGTGAACATCAATAAGATATGTCCACACATAATGATAACACCGCCGACAAAAACGGCTTTTCGTGCGCCCATAAAACGGTCTGCTATCCAGCCGCCAGGTAAATTAGTCATATACACCAAAGCGGTATATATGCCATAAACCACGCCCGCTAAACGGATGTTGAAACCTAAACCGCCGTCCTCCAAACTGGCAGTCATAAACAAAATGAGCAAGGCACGCATACCATAATAGGAGAAGCGTTCCCACATTTCAGTAAAAAACAGCGTGGCTAAACCGCGTGGGTGTCCAAAAAAGGCTGTGTCGTTTTGTTTTGTCATACTTTTTTATTGATTGGTGATAAAGTTTGATTGTTTTTGACCACTGATTGGACTGATGCGACGGGTTTTGACTGATTTTCTTTTAGGCTCTATTATTACGCCAAGTTGCTGATGAATGTGTCGTCACTACGTGACAAAAGAGAATATCTTGTTGTAGTTTGTTATAAATATGTAGTCGCTAACGCGACATTTTTATCACCCATTAAGGACAGAATGTCGCGTTAGCGACTACATATTTGTAACAACCAACAAAACGTTCATTTTCTTAGTCACGTAGTGACATAACTACTTGGAATCATAATAGAGCCTAAAAGAAAATCAGTGAAAATCCGTCGCATCAGTCCAATCAGTGGTCAAAAAAAAATCATTGAATGTAAAGATAGAAAAAACGCTTTCAGATTTTTATCGAAACACCAAAACAAGACATCAAGAATGTTGTTCTTTTTGTAGATGAACATTTAAAGCAAAACACTTTTATGAAAAAATTACGATTTTATCTCCTTTCTTTTTTTGTTGTCCTCACTATTTCGTCTTGTTTTCGCCTACGCATAAGCGACAAAGAAGCATTTAAACTCTATGGCAAGCTGCCTTACGATTTTCAGATTTATCGTTATAAAATCGGGGGCAATCGTAGCATGCGTTATTTGGAAATTGGGCGCGATTCGCAACCAGTTATTGTCTTTTTGCATGGTGCATTGGCAACGGCATCTGGATTTAAAGCGTATTTGAGTGACACCGCTTTGTTGAATCACTATAAAATGATAGTGCCCGACCGTTACGGACACGGTTATTCCGATTTTGGCAAGACAGAAGTGTCTATTGATAAACAAGTGGATTATTTGTTACCTATTTTGAAAAAAGCCCGATATGTGGGGACTAAAACGATATTGGTCGGTCATTCTTATGGTGGCACCATTGCCGCACGTTTGGCGATGGATTATCCGCAGTTGATAGATAACCTCGTGCTGTCTGCCCCAGCGATTGACCCGAATAATGAAAAACGTTTTTGGTTCAATAAACCTTTAGATTGGTGGGCGATTAAATGGGCGATGCCGCAAAACTTCATCATTGCCAACGATGAGAAGTTGGCACATGCAGCGGAATGTCTTAAAATGTTGCCTGATTGGTATAAAATCACAACGCCCACCGTTTATATTCATGGCAAAAACGATGACGTTGTGCCGTTTGTGAATATAGAATTTGCAAAAAAACACTTGGTTAATGCACCTGTGGAATACATTGTGGAATACATTGTGAAAGACAGTTTGCCGCATATTTTCTTTATGAAACAGCCTGAAATACTGAGGGGTATCATTTTGGGGATAAAATGAGTGAGGAGGTGGGTATTCCCTACGGTCGGGGAACTTTTAAAGTTCCCCGACCGTAGACAAATACTCATAAGCTGTCGCCTGATGACGGACTAATGGCGCCTGACTTATTTTCTGACACTCCATATTTCATTAATTGGATCTCCTTTACTCGACAAGCCTGTATGGTGCCATTGACCATCTACCAAACTGTAATTAAATGCCAAACTTGCACCTACTCTGGTATCATCTCTGGAAAAGAATTCTATGTTTTCGGTATATTTATTATCAACTGTCGTATAAGTTCCGCCACCCGTTCCCATGAATTGCTTTGTTTCTGTATTGTAGGCTATCCATTGAAAACGAGTTCCAGACATAATTTTCATGGTTTTTCTGGGTACGTTCGTTTCCCTTAATTGTGTTTTGCCATCTACAATTCTTCCCGACATGAGCCATGCACCTTGAAGCTTTCCGGGTTCTCCATTATCAATTCGTTTAAATTGCTTTTTATTGCCCACAATGTTGAGAATAGAATCCGTTATCATAACTTTAAAAGGAGACTCACTGCCTACAAGTTCGGACTTATCCGTGTGGAATTCTACTTTTTCGGTGACAGAATCTCCCTCTAATTTCCAGGTACCACCATTACAATGGATAAATTTACCTGTTTGAGCATCATAGGTTGTGAGTACTTGATATCCATCAGAAAAAATGACCACACTTTTAAGTTTCTCTCCATTTTCAGAAGTATGATATCTTTCCCATGCGCCAATCAAACTTTGGGCATTGATGCCCATTGAAAAGAAGGTAAAAATGAGTAATACAATTATTTTTTTCATGACTTTATATTTATTTTTAATGACTATACTATTCAATTGCTTAAAAGAACTACAAATGTTGAGTTAACACCTATCTGCCCCATTATTACCAAACCAAACGGTTATTACTTAATTTCTATTATTGGCTGCTTGTTTAAGTACCCAAGTGATTGTAAAAACAGATCAGCTTCAGTAAGTGTTTTTTTATAAAATTCAAAGTTTTTATAATTGAAAAATCCGTGTTCCTGTCCTTCATATAAGTAAAGGTCACAACGACTTTTGACTTTTTCCATTACTTTTTGATAGTATTTAGCAGTTTCTACTGGTATTAGTTTGTCATTTGTTCCCAAAAATATAATTGTTGGAGGTGCTCCTTTTTTGATATTGTGAAGAGGTGAAAAATTCTTGTAGGCATCGCCAATTCTTTCATATCCATAACCACCGGGTCCATTATCAATAACCGGATTAAAAAGGATTAGGGCGTTGGGAATAGAACTTACGGACACATTATCTGTATTTTCATTATTATCATCTATTAGTGCCGCAGCAGATGCAAGATGTCCGCCCGCAGAACCACCTGCTGCTACTATTTTTGAATTATTAATATGGAATTTGTCTGCATGTTCTCTTATAAACCGAATAGCTGATTTTGCATCTTTTAATGATTCAAAGGGTGTGGTCTTGTGTCTTTCATATACCCTGTAATCAACAAGGATGGAAATCATTCCTCTTTGAGTTAAGTAATGGACATGATGCTCAAATTGCTTGATACTACCGTTGGTCCAACCACCTCCAAAATAAAAAACAATTGCAGGATAATTTTTTGTTGAATCTATTTTTTCAGGATAGTATATTTCCATGAATAATTCAGTGGTATCAATTTGCTTATATTGTACTCTTTCTTGTGCGTAAATTGATGAACCCATTATTAAAGAAATCAATAATAAAGTTAAACCCTTTTTTCTACACATTATATCTGTTATATTATAGTTGGTGACGCGTTAATATGCGAAAGTCTTGTCGTACTTTTTGTATTGTTATATAAAAAAATTAGAAACAATACTAAAAGTACGACAAAACTACTACTCTTTTTTAAATTCAAATTGTCGAATGGTTTTTTATTTTATCAAGAGCATTACTTAGATGCATAGCCAAACACAAGTCCAATTATTTCAATTTATAAAACACCCGCAAGCACAAAACAAATAACCACATCAAAACAAACGCACGAAGTCATATCTTAACTATAATTTTTAATTTTTGTCAATATTTAAAGACATTTATCGCCTTTTTCACATTCATTTTTATCCGTATTCTCGTCACAAATAAGAATCCTCTGTTTTTCCAAACCGCAAAAATAGGCAGATATACTGAGGGGGGTGATTTTGGGGATAAAATGAGGGTGTGTTGTGCTTTTATTTCGCTGGTCTGAAGGCTTTTTTAATAGTGACGTTCTGTTTGTAAAAATAACCCAGCGTAGCTGTTTTTTATTAGTAATTCTGTCTAACCTCTTTTTAAAACTTACTGCTAACGACGAGCAGGGCTTTGTGCAGGTTGGGAAATAGAATTCCGTCTGCCCGGAACTGCTGCTGATTGAAAAACTGATGATGAAGTTAAGTACAAAAGCCGATAGATATTCGTCTACCGAAACAAAAGCCAAAAAGTATTACAAAAGCTCATTGTTATTTCGTCTGCTCAACTTGCACAAAACCCCGTTTTGTGTGCAGTTATTTTGTCAAGCTGTTTAAAGTGTCCTTCGTTTGTTGGTCTGTCGGGTCAAGTTCTACAGCTTTTTGATAGTTTTTAATGGCATTGGGTTTGTCATTAAGTTTTAAGTAATAGTCGCCCCAACGGCTGTAAACAATAGAAGAATTTGGATGCTGTTCTATGGCAACATCTAAAATTATTTTTACTGCGTCCATATTCAAAGGCTTTTTGTTCATCAGGTCGTAAGCCAAGTAAGTGATTTGATACTCGTTCATTTTCATAGCACCAAATGCTTTTTTTGCCTCGTCATACTTTTTCATCTTCAAATACTCACTTGGCGAAAATTCATCGGCTTTCATTTTCGGCATTGGCTTTTCTTGATAAATGTTTTGCAACGAAACTACTTCGCCTTTGTCATTCATTTTAAAACCTGCTTTGATGTTGTAATCTGTAAAAACGATGGTGTCTTTTGTAACAGGAAAGCAATAAATGTCGTTGCCTTCATTTATGTTTTCAACTAAATAATTTTTTTCTTTGCGCAGGTAAAGCACTTCGTCTGTTGCCATTCTGTAACGACCTACAAATTTGTTTAATTCTGTATCAGTCAAACTAATTGGCTGTATTTCAGTTGGCAGAAAGTTTGTCCAATTGTATGTTTTTGCAACGGCTCTTCTAATTTCTTTTCCCAAATCATTTACATCGTCTCCTGAATTTAGCATAATAATTACGCCATTTCCGTTGGTCATACTTGCGATGCCATAAGCCAAGAAACCTGCATTTACTCCTGTGAACTCAAAGTAAACTCCATTTGGGTCTTTATTGTCAGTTCGTTGAATTAAAAAAGGTCCAATACCAATTTGCTCTTTGTATGAACCGTCAGAAACATTTTGTTGTGCAGTAAGCATTTTTGTTGTTATAGCTTGGCTTAATATTTTCCCTTTGCCTATGCAAGATTTTTGCACATCAATAAAAAACTTTGCAAGGTCTGTTGGTGTGGTGTAAAGCCCTGCTGCTGCTTGTTGAGGATAAACATAAGGCATACCCTTAAACCAAGATGCAGAAGAATAAGCCCAAGAACTTTGCTTTGTAAATTTTGATGGAACAGGTTGTTCAAAAGTTGAATTACTCATTCCAAGTCTGTCAAAAAGTAGCTCTTGTGTTAAGTTGGAAAAACTTTTTTTTGAAACGTCCATTAAAGCCATTTGTGCAACAATACTTCCGCCACCTGAATAACGAAACTCTTTATTGGGTTCACTATTCACCACTACTGGTCTTGTTTCAGAAATTTTTGCACCACTCAAAATTTCTACAATAGTTGGCAAAGGTTGCGTTGGTGTAAAACCAAAGTACTGGTAACTTCGGAAAAGTCTGCCTTACGAAAAAGCGAACTGGTTAATAGCATGTTGAATATCATCCTTAGTTAAAGCATGATTGTCAATAAGCTGT
>JAYVFS010000278.1:0-27082 GCA_043772905.1 Saprospiraceae bacterium
AGTGATTCAGGCGGTCAATCATGGTATGATTTGAGTCTTACAGTTGACCCCTCAGTAAAAACGACGGTTTATGTGGGCGGTGTAAATATTTGGAAATCAACCTCTTCTGGTGCATCTTGGTCATGTATTGCTCATTGGTCAGGAAGTGGCGCGCCTTATGTCCATGCCGACAATCACGATATGATTTTTGCAGGTACTACGCTTTGGGTTGCCAACGATGGAGGTGTTTTTTCATCGGCAAATGGTGGTTCAACTTGGAGCGATAAAAGTACAAACTTACCGATTGCTCAAATATATGGTTTCGGTCAATCATCAACAGATGCCAATATCATCGTAAGTGGTCATCAAGACAATGGTACAAATATGACGACAAATGGTGGCACTTCTTTTTCTGAAATTCTTGGTGGAGACGGTATGCACTGTTTTGTTGATGGTACAAGTAACAACAATGTTTTCGCATCTATTTACTACGGCGATTTGTATCGTTCAACAAATGGTGGTAGTTCTTTCACTAATATTTATACAGTGCCAGGTGGTGATTGGGTCACGCCTTGGATGCAAGACCCCTCAGTATCCACAACACTTTATGCGGGTGGTTCGGGCATTTATCGTTCAACAAACAATGGAACGGCTTGGTCTGCAATTAGTGCGTCATTGAGCATTGGTACAATTTTGCGCCTTGATGTTGCGGCTTCAAACAATCAAAATATTGTCGCTTCTTCGAATACGAGAGTTATGAAAACCACAAATGGTGGCACCTCTTGGACTGAAATTACAACAGGTTTACCAGCAAATGTTTCCATTCAGTCTGTTCGTTTTTCACCAACTGACCCGAATAAAATATACGTTTGTTTGGCATCTTATAGCGGAAATAGCCTTTATTGTTCAACAAATGGTGGCTCAACGTGGGCAAATGCCTCTATAGGTTTGCCTGCACTGCCTGCAAATTGTTTAGCTTTTCATAGTAATGGCGATATCTATTGTGGTACTGATTTGGGTGTTTATTGTCTAACAGCCGCAACAACTAATTGGAAGACTTATGCCAACGGAATGCCAGGTGTTGCCGTCACCGACCTCGATATTTTTAAACCAACAGGCAAATTGAGGGCTTCAACTTATGGTCGTGGTCTTTGGGAATCACCGCTTGACGGTGTTAATTTTCCCCCTTCAGTAACCATTACTTCGCCAACAAGTAATGCGAATTTTGCAGCCCCTGCAACGATTTCAATTGCTGCAAATGCAACAGATACAGATGGTACAGTAACAAAAGTTGATTTTTATAACGGCACAACGCTCATTGGTACTTCAACAGCCGCACCTTTTGGCTATAATTGGTCGAATGTTGCTTCTGGAAATTATGTTTTGACGGTAAAAGCAACGGACAATACAGGCAATTCAACGACTTCAACATCTGTCAATATCGCTGTAACTATGCAAAATGACGGCGGTATCACAACCGTACTCGCACCAAATGGTTCGGTAAACAGTCCAAGTGTGACCCCCTCAGTAACTTTGAAGAATTTTGGTTCAAATGTCATATCGTCTGCCCAAATACTTTATATGGTTGACAAAAATGCCCCTACGACTTTCAACTGGACAGGCAGCCTTGCGTCGAATGCAACGGTTAATATCACTTTACCCGCTATCTCTGGTTATGCTTTGGGTGCGCACACGTTCACAGCAGCAGTTGGAACGATAAATAATAAAAGTGATGTTAATGGGGCAAACAATGCCGCAACTTTCTCTTTTACGTATTCAAATTGCTCAAATGACAATGAAACGGCGAACAACAGCGCAACAACAGCGCCTATTTTAGCTTTGAATACCTTGAGGAATTCCCAAATAGGCTCTTCAACTGATGTTGATTATTATAAATTTACAACAACAACAGCTTCTCCAAAGCTCAAAATAACATTGTCGGATTTGCCCGCAGATTATGATATACGTTTATATAATGCCAAATCAAATGGGACAATTGGTTCTCAAATTGGGATTTCACAACAAGGTGGCGTGAGTACCGAAACCATTGTGTATAATACGCCAACAGTGGGTGCAATTTACTACGTAAAAATCAATGGTTATAATAAAGCCTACTCAACGACGGCTTGTTATAGTCTGTTGGTGGCTACAAGTAATACTTCTTTTAGTGTTAAAAGAGGTATCGAATTGAGTGACAAATTAGAACCAACAGATTTAATAAAAATTGATCCAATGACCATTTATCCAAACCCTGCACATGATATAGTAAACGTCCGTATTATCTGCGAAGTGGCGATGAATTGTGATGTGAACATGATTAATAGCGTTGGTAAGACTGTAAAAGCCCTTACAGCGCAATATGAGCAAGGTGAAAACTTCACAACGATACCAACTGACGATTTACCGCAAGGCATCTATTTTGTCAAAATTGGTACAGGGACAGAGATTTTAATACAGAAGGTGATTATTCAATAAGAAATTTAAATTGTAAACTATGAGAAAACAGCCTCTTCAGTGATTTATACTGAGGGGGCGTTTTTTTTATCCAGTTTCAATTTAAAAGGGGTTGGAAGTCAATAATTGTTGTTTTTTATTTTCTCATTCAAAAATTTCTTTCCATTAATATTTTTCAAAAAATAAAATACACGCTGATAACGCTACTTTTGCCCCAATTTTTAACAAATCACTCATTATTAAGAAAATCATGGCAAAACTTGATATTATTTTTGAAGACGACCACATCATCGTCGCCAACAAACCCGCACATCTTTTGACAATACCTGATAGATTCGATGCTTCCAAGCCCAGTTTATATGCAGAATTAAATCAAATATTTGGCAAAGTGTTCATCGTTCATAGGCTTGACCGTGAAACGTCAGGTATTATTGTTTTTGCAAAAACGGAAGAAGCACATCGAAATTTATCGCTTCAATTTGAAAAACACGAAACGCAGAAAGTATATCTCGCCTTGCTCGACGGTGTGATGCATCAAGATGAAGGCGAAATTGATAGACCGATAGCTGAACACTCGGCAATACCTGGCAAAATGACCATAGCCAAAAGAGGGAAGGAATCTCTAACGCTCTTTAAAGTGACTGAACGCTTCAAACATTTTACACTCGTTGAAGCGGATATTCGGACAGGACGCACACATCAAATACGTGTACATTTTCAAAGTTTGGGTTATCCATTGGCAGTTGACGTGCTTTATGGGCGGCGTACTGAACTGTTTGGACACGACTTCAAAAAAAAATTCAAAGTCGGCAAATTCACAGAAGAAGAACTACCGTTGATGAAACGGACGACGTTACATTCTTTCCGCCTCAGTTTCAAGCACCCCGTCAGTAATGAACTCGTCAGTTTTGAATCAGAACTACCAAAAGACTTCCGCGCATTGTTAAATCAATTGAGAAAATGGGGAAAATAGATTGGAATTATTTGATTATCGCAGTCCTTTCTGCGCTGTTTTTTTTGCCCTTCTTAGACAATGTTCATCTATTTGATTGGGATGAAATCAATTTCGCTGAATGTGCAAGGGAAATGTTGGTTACAGGTGAATACCTCCGCCCACAAATCAATTTTGCACCTTTTTGGGAAAAACCACCACTTTTTATCTGGTTTCAAGCCATTTCTATGCATTTTCTGGGCGTGAACGAATACGCAGCCCGTTTACCCAACGCCTTATGTGGCATCACAACTTTATTAGTTATTTATCATTTGGGCAAACGCTTGTATGATAAAACTTTTGGTTGGCTATGGGTATTGGCTTATATCGGTTCAATTTTACCACACCTCTATTTCAAATCTGGCATCATTGACCCGTGGTTCAACCTCTTCATTTTCTTATCCCTCATCTTTCTCATTAAAGATGAAAAAGCAAATTGTATTGAACAGCAACCATCCGCCGCCGCTCTCGATTCATCATTCATCATTCATCATTCATCATTACTTTTGGGTGGCATTTTTTCAGGTTTGGCTATTTTGACAAAAGGACCTGTTGGTTTTCTAATTGTTGCTTTGACTTGGATTGCTAAATTGCTTATTTTCAAAGAGTTAAGCATTCTAAAAATTAAGCGTTTTATTGTTTTTGGGTGCATTGCCTTATTGACAGCTTTGACTTGGTTTGGTATTGAAATCCTGAAAAATGGTACTTGGTTTGTCACTGAATTTATAACTTATACACTTCGATTAGCAAAAACAGAAGATGCTGGACATGGTGGTTTCTTTGGTTATCATTTTGTTGTTTTGTTTTTGGGCTGTTTTCCTGCTTCCATCTTCGCAATACGTGCTATACTGAGGGGGTATAATTTCTTTGGTGAAAACATCAATTTCACGCGTTGGATGAAGGTTTTGTTTTGGGTTGTCTTGATTTTGTTTAGCATTGTTCAATCCAAAATAGTGCATTATAGCTCGATGTGTTATTTGCCATTGACTTTTTTATCAGCGATTACGATTAAAAGTTTTTTAGAAGACAGTCAAAAAATAGCTCAATGGGTCAAAGTTTTGATAGTTTCCGTAGGTGTTTTGCTTGGTGTTGTTATTGCAGCAATACCATTTATTGGTCAACATATTGATATTCTAAAACCTTTGGCAGCAAAAGACCCTTTTGCCTTGAAAAACATGGGTGCGGATATTGTTTGGACAGGTCAAGAAGCATTGGCAGGTTTTTTCTTAATAGCCATTTGTTTAGCCTTTCCCATTGTGTTAAAAATGCGTGGTTTACTGAGGGGTGTCAGACATCTTTTTATCGGTACGGCAATTTTCCTTCAATTGGTCTTATTGTTTTATGTCAAAAATATAGAAGGCTATTCGCAACGTGCCGCTTTAGATTTTTATGAAAGTAAACAAACAGATGATTGTTATATTAAAACGTATGGTTTCAAAAGTTTTGCACACCTATTTTATAGCAAACTTAAACAGCCGACTAACCCCAATTACTTCAAACCCGATTGGTTACTGAGGGGGGCAGATGTGGACAAACCGACCTATTTTGTTGGGAAAATTGTTGACTTGGAAGAGATGAATCAGATAGAAACTTTGCAGTTTTTGTATGAGAAAAATGGGTTTGTGTTTTATCAAAGAAAGTAACAGAACTAAAAAAGAAAAAAAAGCCCCTTCAGTGCGACACTGACGAGGCTTTTTTTTTCTATTTTAATGCTCTTTCTTTACGAAAAAACTATTTCTGTAACTTACTATTTTTGATACCATAGAAAAAGTAAATAAAGAAACCAATAGCCAACCAAACGATTAATCGAATCCAAGTATCTAATGGTAAACCGATCATCATACCCAGACACACCAAAATACCGAGTATCGGTACAAGCGGTACAAGCGGTGTTTTGAACGGACGAGGGGCATCAGGCATCGTTTTTCTCATGACAATGATACCGATACACACCAAAACGAAGGCGAATAAAGTACCAATACTTGTCATTTCACCTACAATCCTTGCAGGAACGAAAGCCGCAAAAAGACCCACAAAAACTAGGAAAAGCAGATTTGATTTCCATGGTGTTTTGAAAACAGGATGGACTTCTGAAAATACTTTTGGTAACAAACCATCTGTTGACATGGAGTAAAATACACGTGACTGACCCATTAACATGACCAAAATGACAGATGTATAACCTGCTAATATCGCAGCGATTATCGCCTGTTTCATAAATGTATATGGTGTATGGTCAATCGCAATCGCTACGGGTGCGATGCCGTCAGCACCTGAAAATTCTGTATAATTAGCCAAGCCTGTTAATACGTGACCAAAAGCGATATAAAGAACTGTACATATTGCCAATGACAAGAGGATACCGATAGGCATATCACGCTGCGGATTTTTCGCTTCTTGTGCAGCCGTTGAAACCGCATCGAAACCGATATACGCAAAGAAAATGATACCTGCACCACGTACAATACCACTCCAACCAAACTCACCGAAATTACCTGTGTTTTCAATAAAATAAGGTTGGTGATTTTCAGGATTCATATATCCCCATCCGAGAAAGATAAACAATAACACAACAGCTACTTTCAAAATAACAATCACTGTTGTGACCATTGCAGAACCTTTTGTGCCTCGAATCAGAAGGAGTGTCGTCATAGCGACAATGAAAACGGCTGGTAGGTTGATGACGCCACTGACAACTGAACCATCTTGCATCGTGACGCTGTCAAATGGGGAAAGGGTCAGGGATGGAGGCAGATCGATGCCCATATTTTGGAAAAACTTGACCAAATAACGTGACCAACTGATGGATACAGTTGCTGCACCAACGGCATACTCCAATACTAAATCCCAACCAATTATCCATGCCAATAATTCGCCCAATGTCGCATAAGAATACGTGTATGCACTACCCGCAACAGGTATCATAGATGCAAATTCAGCATAACATAAGCCTGCAAACAGACAGCCGACTGCACCAATAATGAATGAAATGGAAACAGCAGGACCTGCATTGTGCGCTGCTGCTGTACCTGTGATTGAAAATAAACCTGCACCGATGATGGCACCGATGCCTATCATGGTTAATGAGGTTGCCGAAAGTGTTCTTTTAAGTGGGTTACCTTCATCTCCTGCTTCTTGTTGTAATGAGCTTAAGGTCTTTTTTACCCATAAATTCGCCATATTAGATTGATTTGAATGTTTAAATGACTGTTTAAATAAAATTAGTTTTTCAATTATAAACTGATGAATGAACAAAAAAAGACAAAAAAAATGGAGTAGCAAAACAATAGACCAAATTTTATATTTCAAATAGTTCTGCGATGCCAAATTTGCTACAAATGGGGCATTTCAGTGCATCATGCCCACGTGCGGGGCAATACTCACGTCCGAAAAAAATGATTTGTAAATGCAATTTATTCCATGTGTCTCTTGGAAAAAGGGCTTTTAGATCCCCCTCAGTACGTACAACATTTTTACCATCGCTCAAACCCCAACGATACGCTAATCGATGTATATGTGTGTCAACTGGAAAAGCTGGAACGCCAAAGGCTTGCGACATCACCACACTCGCAGTTTTATGACCAACACCTGGTAATTCCTCTAAGGCTTCAAAACTTTGTGGTACTTCGCCTTCGTATTTATCAATCAATATATTCGATAAATCAAAAATCGCTTGTGATTTACGCGGTGATAAGCCACAAGGTCTGATGATCGCCTTTATTTCAGATACGTCTAATTTGACCATATCAAAAGGCGTAGCTGCCTTCGCAAATAGGAGCGGAGTAATTTGATTGACGCGTACATCAGTACATTGTGCCGACAATAAAACGGCTACTAATAAGGTATAAGGGTCGTCGTGTTCAAGCGGAATGGGCGTTGTCGGATATAACTCATCGAGTATGTTTGCTATATTGTTTGCCTTTTCTTGTTTTGTCATAAACTATTATTTAATTGATTAATGTTGAATGATTATTGCTTATTCCGCTAAAATTAAGCAATAATCATTCAAAATTAATCAATCATTTTACTTGTTTGTTTCGATAAATTTTGCCATTTTTTTCTCCAAAATAGCCAAAGGTACACAGCCGTCTTCCAGCACTTCGTTGTGAAATTTGCGGATATCGAACTTCGCTCCGAGTTTATCCATCGCTTCGTGTTTCAATTGTAAAATCTTTTGTTCACCTACTTTATAGGACAAGGCTTGACCCGGAATTGCCATATAACGTTCAATTTCTGCTATAATATTGGCTTCTGAATCGGCTTCGTTATCAAGGTCATATTTTATCGCTTGCTCTCGTGTCCAACCTTTGGCGTGCAAACCGACATCAACGACAAGGCGGATTGCACGGTGCATTTCACCACCCAAACGTCCAAAATATTGGTAAGGGTCAGTGTATAAACCAAACTCTTTGCCTAACCCCTCAGTATAAAGCGCCCAACCTTCGCCATAGGCACTGTACCACAAGTAGCGGCGGAATTTTGGCAACTTCGCATCTTCAGCTTGCAACATAATTTGGTAGTGATGTCCCGGAATTGCCTCATGTAAGAAAAGAGACTCATCTTGGAACGTATTGTAGGCTTTGACATCTGGAATCGGCACATAAAAAATGCCTGGACGGTTTTGTTCTGGATTGCCTTGATTGTATTCTGCACTGGCAGATGCTTCTCTAAATGCCTCTGTACGACGCACCTCAAAAGACGTTTTAGGTACCAATTCAAACTGTTTTTCAAGCGAAGGCTTCATTTTTTCATGAATGGCATTAAAATTTGCTATCACTTGTTCCGGTTTTGTGAACGGACGCAATTTTGCCTCCCCCTCAGTAACGTGCTTGAAAAATGCCTTCAAATCGCCTTTAAAGCCCACCTGTTCCTTCACCGTTTCCATTTCTGCACGAATTCGAGCGACTTCTTTTTGACCTAATTCAAAGATTTGGTCAGGAGTCATATCCGTTGTTGTATAAAACTTTACAAGGCTTTCGTAGTACGCTGAACCATTTGGCAAAGCCGAAATACCAGAAGTCATCCTTGCTTTTGGCAGATATTCTTTTTGTATAAAGTCATACAATTTCTTGTAAGTTGGCTTCACATTTTCGTTGACCATTTTAGTGTATTCTGCGGTCAAACGGACTTTATCAGCATCTGAAATCGTTGTGTTTGTTGCTAATTTTCCGATAGGCTGAAAAAACAAATGCGTTGCCACAGCCGTTTCTGCCATTGGTTTCAATTGTGGTAAAACTTTGACAACCAATGATTTAGGTAATACCCAACCTGTTGCCATGCCGCGACGCATATTGCTAATCGCAGTATCTGCCCAGGTAGGGAAATGACTGATACGACGCAACCAAGCGTCATAATCGTCAGCCGTTTTGAAAGGTTGTGACCCTTCTCCAGAACCGAATTGACCTAAATTGAGTGTTCTACTATCAAATTGATTGATAGGCATAAGGTTGTCGGGCGAAGCTAAAAGGTCGAGGGCGCGGTCAATATCCCAACTTAAAATATCAAAACTTGTGCGGTCTTTGTCAGATATTTTAGACGTATCGGCAGCATTGAGCAACGTTTTATACTTGTTGTAAAACTGTTTCAAAGTATCGCGGTAGCTGTCGCTGATGTCTATCGGAAATTGGTCATTGTAGTCTGAAACGCCGTTTGAAGTTGCCTCAAAAGGGTAGAAGCTCATTCTTTCTGCATAGTATTTTTCAAAAATTGTTGAAACGGCTGATGATTGTGTAGCCGGTGTTTTATCTCCTTGATTTTGGCAAGCAGCCATGAGGAACATAGTGGCAAATAAAATATTTTTCATTGATAATCAATTATTTATGTGATGATTTGATGTGCATTTTTTTTGTCATTCTGAACGAAGTGAAAGAATCTAAATACTCTTAAAAATGGTATATTCAGATTCTTTCACTTCGTTCAGAATGACAAAAAACAAGTCAATTGCTGAATCATTTATTCTGGGTAGCCAACCAAGTTTGATAAATTCTAACATTAACCAAATGTTGTTCATACGTTTCAGCATAGTTGTGATACCCCGAATTGTCGGGTTTGGCAACAAAAAAGATATAAGGATGACTTTCTGGATGCAAAACAGCTTCAACGCTGGCTGGCGAGGGCATACATATTGGGCCCGGAGGCAAACCCTCGTGCATATACGTATTATATGGATGTGCCACTTGATAATCAACATTGCGCAAACGTCTGAAACTGGGCGTATGTTCGATTTCCATCAAGGCAAACTGAACCGTTGGGTCTGCTTGTAATTTCATATTTTGTTTCAACCGATTGAGGTAGGCGCCTGCCACTTTAGGTATTTCATCCTTGCGAGTGGTTTCACCGTCAACGATTGAAGCCATCGTAATAGCTTGTTCAGGATTCAGACCTTGGGCAGCGGCTCTTGCCTTACGTTCTGTTGTCCAGAATTTTTTATATTCTTTAGCCATGCGTTCAAGGAACTTACGCGGTTCCGTATTCCAAAAAAACTCGTATGTATTAGGCAAAAAAACACACATCAAAGTCTCCCGCGTGATACCCATTGAGTCAAGCATTGCTTTGTCATTAAAAGTTTGCAAAAAAGTCAGAGAGTCACGTTCTAAAAACCGAGCAACTTTTCCCGCCACTTGTTCGGGTGTCCGTTCATTGTTAAGTACGACTTTAACGGGTGATTGCTCGCCTTTATGAATGTTTTTGATGAGTTCATAACTACTCCAACCCGCTTCGATTCTGAAACGACCTGGTCGAACAGTTTGATAATCAGACCAATCAGCCCAAAGCCGAAAATCCGTTTCATCGGTGATGACCCCCTCCGTAAGGAGTTGATTTACAAGGTCATCAAAACTTGAATTTGTAGGAATTTTGACGAATCCTTGCTTAATTTCGCTTGGAACATTCGCTTTGAATAGATAAAGATAAGTTGCAGCGACTAAGATACCTATGATTAAAGCCGCCCAAGCTACGCGTCGACCACTTCCTAATACCCGTTCACCTGGTTGTTGATTTAACAATGACATAACGTTTTGAGTTTTGTTGTGAAAATTGACCCCCTCAGTATGAAGTTGTTTATTAATGCAAAAATGACACTTTTTTGCAAAAGTGCCATTTTTCAATGAAGAATTTTATCAATTACATTTAATATTAAAAATAGACCTTTCAACATTCACCATTACAATTATTCACCCTTAGAATTAAGCATTCATTCGCGTCCGTTTAACCAAATAGGTTTGCAAAATTTCTTTAAAACCCGCATTGATATCGCATTCAACAAAGTCAATTTTATATTGCAAACAACGCGCTTTCATGGCGTCTGTGAATTTAGCGACTTGTTCAACATAAAAACCTTTGACTTGATTGGGCTGCAACCTGATTTTTTCACCTGATTCCATATCTACAAATATTGTTGGGCGATTCTCAAAGGCAAAGTCCAATTCTTTGGATTTATCAACAACATGGAATAAAACAACTTCGTGTTTATTGTATTTCAAATGTTGTAAGGCTGCAAAAAGGCTATCAAAATCATCATTGTCTTCAAACATATCGCTGAAAACGCAAACCAATGAGCGCCGGTGAATGCTGTCCGCAATTTGATGTAAAGCGGCAGTCGCTTCAGTTCTTTTATTCAAAAATGCCTTTTCAGACAAATATTTATCTAAAATGCTCAACAAATAGCGATAATGCGTCGTAGATGACTTGGCTCGTGTATGCTCATGGACAGCCGAATCAAAAACCGACAAACCAAAAGCGTCGCGTTGTTTCATCAACATATTCATCAAAGCCGCTGCTGCCAAAGCTGCAAAACCCAATTTGTTTTTAGCTGGATTCGTGGCATCAGGAAAATACATGGAACCTGAAATATCTAACAAAATCTGACACCTCAAATTCGTCTCTTCTTCATATCGTTTGGTGAACATTTTTTCTGTCCGACCATACACTTTCCAGTCAATATTACGCGTGCTTTCGCCTGGATTATAAATACGATGTTCAGCAAATTCCACAGAAAAACCATGAAAAGGCGACTTATGCAAGCCAATGATAAAGCCTTCAACCACTTGTTTTGCAAGCAATTCAAGGTTATTAAGGTCTTTTACTTCGTAATTATCAAATATTGTCATATTGCGTTTCAATTTAAATTTCACTAATCATCTAATCACCAATCATCCAATCCCTAATACAAGAACGTGTTATTTTCCAAACAGTTGCATATAAAAAAACCTGCAAAGTTTAAAAAACTTGCAGGTTTGCCTTTGCTCAATAAAATACTGAGGGGGGGCTTATGCTGGAACAGCCATCAATGCTTCAATTTTAGATTTCAAAACTTGTTTGGTAACTGCACCGACTTGTTTATCAACCAATTCACCATTTTTCAAAAAGATGATGGTTGGGATTGCACGAACACCGTATTCACCAGGTGTTACAGGGTTGTTGTCAACGTCCATTTTACCGATATTTACTTTACCAGCATATTCTGTTGCTAATTCTTCAACGAGTGGTCCAATCATTTTACATGGTCCGCACCATTCTGCCCAAAAGTCAACGACAGTAATACCGCCTTTATCAATTGCTGCTTCTTTGAAGTTTTTATCTGTGAATTCAAATGCCATTTTCAATTAAATTTAGAATTTTTTTAAATAATTTTGATTCAGTCTATTAAACTATTTTTTCAAAAGAAAGTTCAAAGATAGAAAAAAAAATTTACTTTGGAACTTGACGCATGGCATTGTTAACTTTCTATGAAATGATGAATGGTGAATTTGCAAATCGTTATTTTCCAGCCGTTTTGTAAATTCATCATTCACCATTCACCATTAAAATATTCACCTTTACCTAAGGTAACTTCTTCGTATTTTTCACATATCTATCCATCCAACTATTCATTTCAGCCAACATGTGCAAAAGCGATTCCTTCGCTTGATAACCATGACTTTCGTAAGGCAGCATCACCAAACGTACCGTTGCACCCATACCTTTCAGAGCTGAGTAATACCTTTCAGATTGGATAGGGTATGTGCCTGTATTGTTGTCGGCTTCGCCATGAACTAACAACAAAGGCGTTTTCATTTTATCGGCATACGTAAAAGGCGACATTTTAGTGTAAATGTCTTGTGCTTGCCAATAAGAACGCGGTTCTGCTTGGAAGCCAAAAGGCGTGAGTGTACGGTTATAAGCTCCGCTTCGAGCAATACCCGCTTTAAATAAATTGCTGTGTGACAATAAGTTAGCTGTCATAAATGCACCATAAGAATGCCCACCAACACCAACTCGATTCGCATCTACGACACCCAAACGTACGCCCTCATCAATGGCAGCTTTGGCACTGGCGACCAATTGCTCGATATAAGTATCGTTCGGCTCTTTGTCGCCTTCACCAACGATGGGGATTGAGGCATTGTCCAAAACAGCATAACCCATCGTCGCCATAGCTGGCGCACCCCAATAGCTGATGCGGTTGAATTGATATTGTGAACCTGACACTTGACCTGCATTTTCTTTGTCTTTATATTCGGCAGGGTATGCCCAAAGGAAAGTAGGGAGTGGACCATCTTCTTTTTTATAGCCTGCTGGCAAGTAAAGCGTTGCGTTCAACTCCACACCATCGGGACGTTTGTAGCGCAAAAGCTGCTTTGTGATGCCTTTTACTTGTGGATTGGGGTGTGGAAAGGCTGTGATTTGCTTCAAATCCTTGGTATTCACATTGCGAATATAGTAATTAGGATTCTCATCGGGCTTTTCACGAGTGGTCAAAAGTGTACCTTTTTCGGCATCTAAAACGGCTACTGGACGCTCAAAAACAGGTGCTTCTGAACGGAAAATGCGTTTTTTCTCCTTTGTATCCAAATTCATCATATCTGCAAAAGGGCGGTCACCTTCAGGCGATGCACCGTTGCCAAACAGGATAATTTCGTTCTTTTTATTGATGTCCAAAACAAAACGACCATATGGATTGCGTTTGAGTTCAGGGTCGCCTGGGTCGTTGTAGCGGTCTTCTGATGAATAATCAAACAACACTTTTTGCTCGGTTGGATTGCTTGGATTGATGATTTTATTCAAAGTTTGGCGGGTTTGCCACCAGTATTCTGATGTTATTGCCACTTTGTCATTGCCCCAAGTTATGCCTCTGAAACGCAATTTTGAAGCAAAAAACTCTTTTTGTTGACCATTAAAAGGTGCTTCGAGCGTAAACACTTTGTCGCGAATTTCTACTTTTTTCTTCGCGTCGCCACCGTCCTGTGCTTCCGTCCAATAAGTGGTTGCGGGTGCATCGGCACGCCATGCAAAGCCACGAGGGTTAGGTGTGGTTGCATCTCTTGACCAAGGCTGATCTTCTTCCAACGGGTTATTGGCTAAGGTTCGGATGCTTTTACCATTTATGTCCAATATTTCTACTTTTGTTGGAAATGAGCGATACGTCACGAGGAATGAAAACGGGCGGCTGATGGTTTCCGTCAATATATATTTGCCGTCAGGCGACAAACTTACGGAGGGGGTGATGCCTGGCGTACCGATGTTTTGCGTTTTACCATTTAATAGCACTTTCACGATTTGAGACGTGCAATAGTATTCAAAAAGGCGTTCATCGGTGGCGTTTTTCAACAAATCCTGATAAGTCGGTGCTTGTGCTTTTTTGCCGAGATTCTCCTGCGTATTGGGTCCAACAGGTACACGACTGACTTCGGGGGCGTTGCCACGATTTGCAACGGTGGCTTTTACCAAAAGTCCTTTGCTGTCGGGCAACCAAGTTAGGGCAGAACCAAGTGTGGCATTGAGACCTAAATCACTCAATTTAGCAGCTTTTGCTGTGGCAATATCAAGGACATACAACTCAATTTTGTTGTCGGTTGTATGCGTAAACGCCACTTTTGATTCGTCGGGAGACCAAGACAATGAGCCAAGTTTAGGGTCATTGGGCAAACCAGTGACTTGCGTTTCAGTATTGTCACTCAATTTTTTAATTTTCAAATTGAGCGAATAAGACTGACGGCTGCCGCCATTTGCCAAGGGATTGATGCGTAAACCAGCCAATTTGAGTTCTGGTTGCGCCAAATCTGCGATACTGGGTAAGTCAGAACGCTCAATAATGAGCATCAAAGTACCTTTTGCATTGACCGATACTGAGGGGGTCGGTTGGGCATTGACTAAGTCGGCTAAAGGTTTGGGCGGCGTTTTGTAAGTGTCTTGTGTGAATGCAGTCATGCTTGAAAATAGGCTAAATGCAAGGATAAAGTGCTTGGTTTGATTCAATTTGAACATTTATTATTTAGTTTTTAGATGAAAAAAAAAACTGTTTGTAACAAGTTTCAAAAGTAACATTCCCTTTAAATCCCAAGCAAATTATTAGATAAAGGACAAAAAAAAAGCCGTTTCATCATTCATATTTCATCATTCATATTTCAAATGCCGCACATCATTTTCCAACTCAAAAATAAATTCATCCCCCACATAATGCACTTTATAAAGACAGGTGTTTTGATGTTTAAATTGGCTCATTTTACTGAGGGGGTGTTCGTTGAGAATGCTCAACAAACACAAAAGCGTCCGTCCATGTGTACAGAGCAAAATATTTTTACCTTGAAACTGATTTTTTAAATATTCAACGGCTTGGCTGACACGTTGATGGAGTTCGGCAGCCGATTCACCTTCTTCGATTCTCGAATCATAAACGCCTGATTCCCAATCACTCATGAGCTTTTTATAACTTTCATGAGAAAAGTCACTGCCTGTTTGACCTTCATGGGTACCCCAAGAAATCTCATTCAGTTCGGTCATTTTTATCCATTCCCGATGCGTGCCGCGTCTCAAAAAAGGTTGAACAGTTTGGTGAGTCCGTTGTAAATGTGAGGTGATGATGTAATCAAAAGACACATTTTTGTAGTATTGGTAAAACAAACGCGCTTGCGTATGTCCTATCTTGTTGAGTTCAGAATCCACACCGCTGCCTTGCACTATGCCTTTGCGGTTGAAATCTGTTTCGCCATGTCGAATGATGTAAAGCGTCATCGGGTATTGAGTAAAAGTTCAGTGTTATTTTAAAATCAAAAAATTAGAAAGATTGGGGAATATATCGGTCGTTGAATCAAACCTAAAATACGCCTCATTGTTTTGCGTTGAGTGCAAAATATAACCTTTTTCTAACTTATAATTGGTCAAAACTATTGTATCAGATGGTAAATAAACTATAAGTTGATTCAGAATTTTTGGTGAAGTCAAAATATCACGGTCGCCATCAAAGAATTTTGCCCCCCTCAGTATATTCAGGTTTTGGAGGTATTGTTGAAATTCAGTTTGTAAAAGACGGTATTTGATGTTTTTTGAAACCCATAAGTTGTTACGCTTAAAAAGGGAAAATGAGTCAATAGGCGATAAAAAGCTCAAAGAGAGGATGCTGTCTTTTGCTACTTTTAAGAGCGTTTTATCTCTATAATCGTCAAATTGTTTATTGAAAATAGACAACAAATCACCTTTTATGCCTTGCAAAGCATTTTCGTTTGGCAACTTAATATATGTGATAAGGTTGTTTGAAAATGAGTCTTTTTCAGTGTAAAAGACTGAAAACACATGGCTTTTATTATTGGTTTGTGTAACAGTTATTTCTGAATGTTGCTTGCTATTGAGTTGTTCAAATTCGACATCATTTAGGACATTGATATTGACAGCGTCCATTTTTTCAAAAATAGACAAATAGGGTTGAACAGAATCAATCGGCAAACGAACAGTGGTGTTGTTTTTGACGACCAACCAACACGTATCTGCCAATGTAAAAGTCATTTCATCGTCTTCGCCTCGTCCTATAGTGAAGGCTGAAACCGAAGCAGCGGGTATCGAAATGACTGTTTTACTGAGGGGTGTCTTTTTCCAAGCCAAGCCACGTTCGGTGGCATAACGAACGCCAAAAAGGACTAATGCCAGCATCCAAGTCCAACGAATGAAGCGGTTTTTGATGAAAATGCGATAAAAAGTACGCAGGATTTTGCTCATTTTTCAGATTCTATAAATTTAGAGACGCTCAATATCATACCCAAAGCCACACAACTGAACAAGAGGGACGTGCCGCCCATAGAGACCATGGGCATGGGCAGACCCATGACTGGTACCAGGTGAACGCTCACTGCCATATTCGCCAAGGCTTGAATCGTGAGAATGAGACACAGCCCCATGGCAAGCATGGCAGGAAAGGTTTTCGGGGATTTGGTGACCAATCGGACGACCCGCAAAAACAAGAGGACATACAAACCCATAATCAAAAAGCCGCCAATTAAGCCATATTCTTCAATAATAACGGCATATACATAGTCGGTATAAGCCATAGGTAGGAAGTTTTTTTGCATAGAATTACCAGGTCCATTGCCAAAGAAACCGCCTTTGGCGATTGCCATTTTTGCCAATTGTGTTTGTGGTTGACCATCGCTATTTTGAATAAAATCGCGTATACGGTTCGCCCATGTTTCAGTACGGATAGACCCAGGTTTCACTTGGTCGACCACAATTAATCCAGCAAATGATACAAAACCGCAGAAAATTAATAAAAATATATATTGCATCGCTACACGTCCGATGAACATCATGAGCATGCATGTTAAAAAAATAACCGATGCTGTCGAAAGGTCTTCAGGAGCAATAAGGATGCAAACGATAATAATAGGCATAATAATAGGCACAAATGCGCTTTGAAAATCCCTTATATGCTCTTGTTTAGCCGTTATTGAACGTGAAATATATGTTATAAGCGCAATTTTTGCTAAATCTGATGTCTGAAACGACAAATTAATTCCTGGCACTATAAGCCAACGCTGAGCTTTATTGATTTCAGGTCCAATGACTGATGTTAATATTAAGAGAGGGACTACTATCGCAAGCATATAAGGTGCCCACATACTATACCTTTTATAGTTCAGCAAATACGCCGCATAAGTCAATACCAAGCCAACACTTAGTATCACGATTTGTTTTAAGAGATAAAACTCCGTATTGCCACCGCGTTTTTGGAACGCCACCATGCTTGACGAGCTGTAAACGGCAAGTATAGAAAACAAAGCCAGTACGGCGACGATTGCCCAAATAACACGGTCGCCTTTCAGTTCTGCGGCTGCACGATTGACTATTGACATGATTTTTATTGAATTTTCGTATTTTAAAATATAGGTTTCACTAAGCGTCAAAAGTAGATATTTTGAACGAAATGGGCGTAAATCAATCCTAAACTTTTTATTTTCTGCACGTTTGCAGATAGAATAAGAAGATTCATCTATTTAAAGTGGATGAAATTCATAATTTTTTGCAAAATTGTGTCTTTATATTGTTTCTTTTTGTCATTCTGAACGAAGTGAAAGAATCTAAATGTAATACTATTCAGATTCTTTCACTTCGTTCAGAATGACAAAAATAAATAACGTGTTTAACGATAGATATTTGAAATTTTAAAATCAAAACCATGTACGTCTTACGCGAAAGTTTCAAACAAGCCTTCCAGCAATTAATGACCAATAAAATGCGGTCATTTTTATCGCTTTTGGGCGTTATGATAGGCATTTTTTGCATCATCGCTGTCAAATCAGCCGTTGATTCATTAGAGGACAATGTGCGCCGCAGCTTTTCAAAGTTGGGCAATGATGTTATATATTTATCTAAAATGCCGTGGAACGAAAACCCCGGGGAGAACTATTGGAAATACGCCCGTCGTCCCAATCCGAATTTTACAGACTATAAAAACTTGTCTGAAAACTTAACGACTGCCAAGTCTGTTGTGTATTCCCTTTTCGTCAGCACGACGACTGTAAAGCATCTGAAAAACAGTGTTGAGGGAGCTTATGGCGTAGCTGTAACAGAAGACTATGATAATTTCCACAGCATGGAATACGAATCAGGGCGTTTTTTTTCGCCTCAAGAATATCAATCGGGTGCAAATCGGGTTGTTTTAGGTTATAAAGTTGCAAAAGAGCTTTTCGGTGATGAAGGAGACCCTATCGGACGAGAAGTCAAGGTTTTTGGGCGAAAGATGGTTGTGGTCGGTGTTTTGAAAGAATCAGGAAAGGATTTGATAAAAATAATGAACTATGATAATGTAGCGATGATTTCCTTTGAGTTAGCACGGTCTATTGTCAATGTCAAACCGAACAGGATGTTTGGCGGCAACCTGCAAATAAAAGCAGGGGAGGGCATTACAGAGGAGCGACTGAAAGACGATATTATCGTGACGATGCGCAAAACGCGCCATATCAAACCCAGTGAAAAAGAAAATTTTGCGATGAACTCGATGACGATGTTTGCCGAACCGTTAGCAGTCGTTTTTGGTGCATTGAATGTTGTAGGCTTAATTATCGGTGGTTTTGCCTTGTTGGTAGGGATTTTCAGTGTCGCTAACATTATGTTTGTATCTGTTAAAGAACGGACAAACATCATCGGTATCAAAAAGGCATTGGGCGCGAAACAAAACGTTATTTTGCTTGAGTTTTTGATTGAATCCATCGTTTTGTGCTTGATTGGTGGCATAATGGGACTTTTTGCGGTTTGGGGTGTCTTGAAATTGGTGTCCATGATAAGTGCTTTTGAGATGTATATCTCTATTTCGAATATTATTACCACTTTTATTGTGGCTGTCGTTTCGGGCGTTATTTCTGGATTTATTCCTGCGTTACAAGCCTCTCGAATGGATCCCGTTGAAGCGATTCGCAGCTAAGTTTACCCCCCTCAGTATTCTAAACATTTTTATAACAACGCACCGTGAATGGTGAATAAAACTGCCTCGCTTTGGGTTTCCAAAGCGAGGCAGTTTTATTCACCATTCACCATTCACCATTACCTATGACACATAAACAGGTGTCGTCTTGGCGAAGTCGCTTACCAGACTATCGGGACCGATCGTGCAGACCTCAAACTCATAGACAGTAGCAGATTGAAGGTTCGTGAAATTGTGTTCGTTTTTATCGTTGTAGATACCGTTTTGCCAGACAGTTTCAGCCAGTGGTTTGAAGCGGATGCCATAGTTGACCCTATTCTTTACTTTACCCCATTTCAAATTTGCACAGCCTGGCTTATTCACATTGGCGGCAACAAAATTTGTGGGCATGTCTATTTCTGTGATGGGTGCTTTGGGCGTTCTGGCGTTGGTTTTACGCACCTCAAAACCCGCATCTATGATAAAACGCTCTGTGACATTGGGCGTGCGCTCGATTTGAAAGGCTAAGTTCTCCAAAATTGAGATTAAGGACAGGCGCGCCTTTTTTTTATCGTCTTTGCGGTCTCGCCCACCAGGGACGGCATTGGCGATGGCAATAACAAAAGCCGCTTTGCTGTCATCGAGACCCGCAAAGTAGGGCTGAAATGCCGGATATTTACCATCTACGGACATCATTTGATAAACTGTGTTGCCGAAAGATAACAGTTTGTCATCTATGAAATATTTAAAATCACGTGATACGAAAAGTGCCATTTTTATTTGATTTATGGATTTAATAAAATATTTATAAAAAATAATATGAAGCAAAATGCGTGCCAAATTTTTGATGGCAAAATGGATTCTCTTCGGTTTTAAACAAGAATTGTGGCAATCGTTTCAGAATTATATTTTATTTTACCCATTATTTTAAAATTAAATTTGTATGGCTATTTAAAAATAAATAAAATTAAAATATAATTTGGTTTTGTATTCTATTATCGCAGGAGCTGTATCACTAAAAAAATAATTTTATTTTATCCATCACTCCTCCTCAGTATCTGGCATGTCTATTTTTTTTCAAAGGTGGTCACTTTTAAAAAAAAAGTGAGCTGAATTTTTTGAAAAGTGACCAATTTTGAAAAAAGACGAGAATAATTTTAGAAAAGTGACCAAGTTTGAAAAAAAGAGGAGAATAATTTTAGAAAAGTGACCACGTTTGAAAAAAAGCCGAGAATAATTTTTTGCGTCCAAGTTCGGGGAGCTTTGAAAGCTCCCCGACCTTTTTACAACCCATCACAAAAATTGGCAGAGAACCCAAAAACTAAACGTGGATAGCCCTAAACTAAGCTTGGATAGGGTTAAACTAAACTTAGTTTGCCCTGAACTAAACGTGGACGAGCATAATTATTATTTTTTTTATTTCAAAGCAGAAATGCACCTTTTTCCGACAAAAGCCAAAAACGATAATACTTTTTTGAACAAGATAAGGAACTAAACAATAGCGTTTTAGGTAAAAACCATCGAAAAATGCCGCAAAATAGTCTTGAAGTCAAAGACGTTTTTTCAAAATATAAACAAAGAAGTTCCGAAAAACGCCAAAAACTGTAATAGGCTGTTCAAAACAATGTTTTTATGTTTGCCCCTGTAATGAAAAACACCATGTCAAGCACGAAGCCTTATGTTAACCCTGCTGGGTATTTTGTTTTTCATTTCCGCAACAAACGTTATTTCACCAAACTCTAAATCAAACAGTTATGTTAGCTTCACGCTTCACGCTTCACGCTTAGACACGTTTGTGTAAGTATTATTTTATTATTATTTTGCCTAATTAATAGCCTTTTTGCTCAATCTTATACGAGAGATTACGCACCAAAAACACCTGAAGCATCTGCTTTTACTAAATATGACGAATATTCTGTCGGTCAATTCACAGGAAGGGCAAATATTTCTATAGCTCTGCCTGTTTCGGAAGAAGTCCCAATTAGCCTAAGTTATAATGCGGGAGGAAACAAACCTGAAGAACACCATGGCTGGGTAGGTCAAGGATGGAATTTAAACGTCGGTGGAGTTATAACAAGGAATAAAAAGGGGCTTCAAGATGAGTTTAAGTTTGATTACGCAGCTATAAATAATCCAGGTTATTTTGATAATAATTGGCGGTTGCAACAAAATATGGGGACTTTATTAAACCTCAAAACTGATCCTGAATCAACTGATGCCACAGGGGATTCAACAAGGTTTAGAACGCAATATGCTGACCTTGAACCTGATGAATTTTTATTCAATTTTGGGGAATATTCAGGCTCATTTATGCTGAATGAACAAGGTACTTGGGTGTTTAGAGGAAATAATCCAAACGATTTTAAATTATCAGTTTCCGTAACAACAGGCTTTGACGTTCAATTTGTTCCTCAAATAACTTGTGTGGTTTACCTTCCTCGTGTTATTACTGGTTTTACAATTACAACCACTGATGGCACACAATATAAGTTTGGCGGAGATAAAACGTCTATTGATTTTACTTATAATTTTTCAGATCCAAGCTCTCTACATTCGTCAGAGGCAATGTTTGCATCTGCTTGGCAGTTAACCCAAATTAAATATACAAGCGGCAAAGAAATCAATTTTTCTTATGAAAAAGATGGCTTTTCATTAACTATTAATCGCTCAAAAGAATTAGTAAGATATTCAGGATTTTATTGGAAAAACTCAATTTCAAATTTTGGGGTTTCCAATTTAGGTTATAGCGATAGAAAACAAGGCAATATGCTTATCGGGAGTTATCTAAAAAAGATAGAAACGCCTTATGAAGTGATAAATTTTGAAAAAGAAGTATTGTCAGGCTATGCAGATTATGGAAATATTGATAACCCAACTACTAATGGTATACCTGAGTATCAAACAATTAACACAAATTTTTGTACAGATATACATACATCTTCAACAAAAAGAAAATGGTTTAGATTGAATACGATCAAATGTTATGCTAAAGTAAATAATGTTATTACTTCTACTCTGTTAAGGCAAATTAAACTAAATTATATTGATGGAGTGGCAAGCCCAACAACTACCAATCCTAAAAGAAGATTAAGACTTGATGCAGTACAACAAGTGAATGTTGATGATAATTCTACTATTAACTTAGCTTCATTTGCATATAATACTCAATTTCTTCCCGATTATAATGTTGCTCAAATTGACAATTGGGGATATTATAATGGCAAAAACTCTGCTTTTAATTCTAATGAACCAACTAATACTTATGTTGATAATTATCCCAGCTATCGAGAACCTGATATTAATTACGGAAAAGCAGAAATTCTTGAACAAATAAACTATCCAACTGGAGGTTATACAAAATTTGAATATCAGCCACATGATTATCGAGCAGCAATAACAAGAGATTTAAATGTTTTTGACAAATATACGCCATACCAAATTAAAGATGATTACACATCTAATCAACCAGCAGGTGGACTTAGAATCTGGAAGATAACCAGTAATGATGGTAATCAATCAATTGTTAAAGAATATCTTTATTGTAAAAACTATATATCAGAGCCTTCTAATTTAGTTTCAAGTGGCGTTTTAGATGGTTTACCTAAATACTTTGACCAATTTCCTATTGATCCTAATGACCCAAATAGTCCAAAAGACTTGATAGGGACTAATGGTAAAAAATTAACGGTCACGGATTTTAAATATATGAATGAACAGTCTCTCAATCCATTGAATTTTACTGAGGGGAGCCCCGTTACTTATTCAGAGGTAGTTGAAAAACTAAGTGATGGTTCTTTCACAATATATAAATTCTCAAATAGTGATGTCGGTAGTAGTTCTGGTACAAATTATAGAAATTTAACTGCCAACGACTATAAAACACAAAATAATACCAATTTTGTCAATAAATTGAGAGACCCTTCAGTTGATTTTGGTCAATTAAGAGGTCGTTTATTGGAGCAAAGTGTTTATAATAATTATGGAAAAATTCTCAAGAAAATAAATAATACATACTCGGATGCATTATATTATGATCATGGTATAAAAGCTATCGTTTCAAGGTTGGCTAATATAAATGTTACATTTACAGAGAATGGAACAAACTATCCTTATAATTTTCGAGAAGTTCGAGCTATATATTATTCAACACCAACAGACCCAAATTACCTACTCAATTCAACAGCGACTGACTATTATTACGACCCAGTCACCCAAGCACCATCAGAAATGTCTATAGTTACAGTGAATACTTATGATAAAATTCGCAAAAATATTCTTGAACAGAAAATAACAAATATAAACGATGGGGAACCTAAATCAAATGTAACGACTTCATATTCTTATGCTTATGATGCTATTTCAGATGCAAATGCGGCAGCATTAACCATGAATTCTGCTGTTACGGAAACCATCACAGGGACAAAACAACTGATGATTGATAAGTTTATGATTGGTATTCCACTCGAAATTAAAAATAATTTCAATAAAGGCAGTAAAGTTGAATACAAAAGTTTTAGTATTACCAATAATAGTATCGTCACGAATGCGGTTCTTCCTTATATTTTTTACAGTCAAAATCAAACAGGATCGGGTTTTATTGAGCAATTTAGAATAAATGGCTATCAAAACGACAATTATGATAAGCCTACTACGACAACTCAAAAAGGGTTTACGATTCCTATTATCTATTCATGTACAAATGGCTTATTAACAGAGAAAAAAATAAAGGTGACTACTCCTACTCCGCCTTTTTATACTCCTGCTACGGAATTAAAATGGTTATTCTCTTATGACCAAAACAAACGCCTTTTGACAGAGAAAACCACTGAAAATGGTCTAAAAACAAAGTTTACAATCTATGATGGCTATCGTCGCTTGAAAACCGTTGTTGACCGCATGAAAACAGATGATTCAGACCCGCAAGCAAAAATGGAATATGACTACCATTTGCAAACTAGCTCGACGGACTATAACTATATTCAAACCAAAGTCACTTATGCGGACGGCTATCCTGGCAATTTAACTACTCCAACGTTGACACCAATGATAAGCAAACAATTCATAGACGGTTTGGGTCGTCCGTTTATGGCGTATCGGAAAGACTATACACAAGATGCGACTTTGAAACATCAGAAAACGTATATGACTTACGATGCTTTGGGTCGCCCTAATAAATCATATCAACCTTTTGGCAGCCCCGATACAGATGTGAATCTTGCGAATGATGCAGCCTATTTGGCAGCAACCTATTTCGTTCAACCCACTTATGAAGCATCCCCCCTCAGTCGTCCATTAGAACAAACAATGGAAGATGGCAAAAAGGTTAGAATAAGATATGCTACGAATAAGGTATCAGAAGTTCGACAATTCACAGGTGTCAGTTCGACCGCTTTCAATACCGCCCCCAGTATTACATATTTAGGCGAGTTTGCTGCCAATACCTTGTCAAAAACGTCTGTTTGGAATGAGAATGCTTCTCCTGTTTTTGCTTCTGACCCAAATTCTGATACAAAAATAGGTAGAACCGATGTTTATAAAGATAAATTAGGGCGTGTCGTACTGACAAGGAAATATGTCAATGCCGCTTTTGATGAAGTCAATACCTATAATGTCTATGACACTTACGGCAATCTCGTTATGGTTATCCCCCCTGGTGCCGAAAATGGTGGTGCTATCACAACCGAATTGACTTTTCAATACATTTACGACAATCAAAACCGTTTGAGAGGTAAAAAAGTACCAAACGCCGCTTGGCAATATTTCTACTACGACAATCGGGATTTGCTCGTCTTGACACAAGATGGGAATATGGCTACCAAACCAGATCCAGATTTTGTATTAGGAACAAAATATTTGGGTACAGAATATGACGATATCGGTCGCGTCGTCAAAACGGGTTTTGTTCCCGTGTCAGGAGACCCCTCAGTATATTTAGAATCTAATATTGTTACTATTCCAGAAGCGACTTATTTGACCAAAAATGTCTATTATCAAGATAAAAACTGGGTCAATTTTACATATAATCGCGTTTTGACAGCATCGGGTGTTACGCCACCCAAAGCCACACTTTATACAGAATACGACCAAGTACGCCCAAATCTCTACAATTACAAAGGTTTCCCATATTGGGTCAATCAAGAAAACCTGTTTGGCTTTGACGATATGAATCAAGACTTCAACGGTGCGGGTAAACCAACATATTCTAATCGGTACATTTTTATTGGTACAGAAAGTCAGTACTCAAATTATGCCCACACTTGGGAAGTCCATAAATACGATAAAGGACTAAGACCAAAAGAAAACTCGCATCAATTCTATAATGCCATTACAGCAACAAATTTACAGACAATTGACCAATTAAACCTGTTCTCTTATGATACACAAGACAGACTGACACGTAAGGATATTGGCAAAAGTACAGCTTATGGCAATAAATATTTGCAATCGACCAATTACGCCTATAATGCACGTGGTTGGTTGGGAGCTATTAATCCCAATTTTTTAAGCACGTTGAACGATTATCCTATATTCGATTGCAATTCAGATGAAGATGTTTTAACAACCAATTATCCATTTAGTTATTCACTGCCTAGCTCCAATTCAGGAGAAGACAATCCCGATTTGTTTACTGAAAATGTAATTTATGATGGACCCGATTATACAATACCTGGGGCGCAGGCATCACAATACAATGGCAATATCAGCCAAATAACGTGGCAAGTAGCTGGGCGTGAGAAACAGGCATATTCATTCAAATATGACAACCTTGACCGTTTGTTAGAAGCCAATTATGCGGATATTCATGGTAACTATCAGTACCATCATTGGAATTCACCATTCAAATCGGACAATAAGTATCAAGAGAAAATGAGTTATGATGTGCGGGGTAATATTACAAAAATGGAGCGCAATGGTTTTACAGGTCAAAACTGTATCTATCCAACAGGCTATTTGGCGGGTACGTTTGGTAAAATAGATGATTTGACCTATAATTACGACCCCGATAATAAAAATAAACTTTGGAGTGTTACGGATGCCATCACAGGCACTACGGGTAAAAAAGGGTTTGCTCAAAACTATACAGGAACGACTTATTACTACGATGCAAATGGTAATTTAACACAGGACAAAAACAAAAAAATATCGGATATAGAGTACAATTACCTAAATTTACCCGTCCGAATCACGTTTACAAAAGAGATAACTTCGGGCGGCACGACAACAACAATAACAACAGGTCTTATTGAATTTATGTACAGCGCATCGGGCGTGAAGTTGCAAAAGAAAGTCATACTTAATGACTTAGGCGGCGCTTTCGTTTCCGCCACGATTACCAACTACTCCAATGGAGTTGAATATGATGGCAATAATAACCTTGTCAGACTGCAACATACTGAGGGGTCTATTGTCAACAATAACGGTGTTTATGGATATGAATATGTCTTGCGCGACCATTTGGGCAATACACGAGTAACTTTTGGGGATGCGGATAATAATGGTATTGTGCTTAATTCAGATATTAAACAGATAAATTCGTACTATCCGTTTGGGCTTAATATGGAGGGACCTGGCTTTGGGGCTGGTGGGGCGAATAAGTGGCAGTATAATGGGAAGGAGCTTGTTTCAGATTTTGGGTTGAACTGGGAGGATTATGGATTTAGGATGTACGACCCTGCCGTTGCTCGTTGGTGGGTAGTTGACCCGTCTTCAGATCAAGCTCCAGATTGGACTTCATATAGGTATGGTTTTAATAACCCATTGATATATATAGATCCAGATGGATTATTTGAGACGGAGGCTGAGGCAAAAAAATATGCCGAAGAACACAATATTAAGATAAGACCCAAAAATTTTATTGGTATGTTGTTTACTAGCGGTAGCAGAAGTAATATTAAGAAACAAAAAGATGGTACCTATCTCTACTTTGGCACTTTAGAAAACCTTACAGGGCTACGCCCCTAAAAATCTCTTACTTGTGATTTGTGCTACCAACGTTCATCATCAAAATTTCT
>JAYVFS010000279.1:0-8200 GCA_043772905.1 Saprospiraceae bacterium
GAATCGCTTTTGACCAATTACGAAGGTTTGGTACAAGAATACAGAGATATAAAACCCGAACCACGTGGCGCGATTCAAGAAAAATCGGCATTGATAAAAGAATTGGACACCGCATTTGAAAAAGCAGATGCTGCCTTTGCTTTGATGGTCGGCAGTGCCGTCAATCTGAAAGGAGAAGCCGATGAGTTTTTGGTGCGTTTTGCAAAAGCCATTGAAATCATTGCGCCCAGAACATCGTCCACAAAAATAAATTTCATTGTGCAGAACAGCGCAACAAATGAAAAAATCACGGAATACAAAGTGGAAAAATGTCCGTGCCTTTGAAGTAATTGCAATCGGGACAAGAGTAGGCTAAGTTTAAAAAAGCAAGAGACCGCCATGTTTGACACTCTTTATATGATCAATATGGAAGCTAAAGAATGAAACGGCTTCTTTCAATAAGCAATATTCGCAACAGAAGTTCGCACGTATAGCCACTTGCTTCTTCAATTCAATGGGTATCTTGGTTCTCATGCCGCTAATAACATTAATGCACGGGCTTTGGCAAGCCCAATAATGCGGTTAAGCATCAGGTAATGTTCTAATTCGCTTTTTTCTTCGGGTGTCAATTCATACTCTGTTTGCTTATCCAATAAGAAATCGAGCCTGTCTTGATGCTCTTCGGAGGGTTTAAAAGCGACAACCTTTTCAGGATTCATGCTTGCCATAAATGTGGCAACTTCATCATAAACGCTAATACTTTTTGTCATTTGTTTCTTTTTTGTACAAAACTAAGCTATTATTTAATAAAAAGTGAACAAAATATCTGAACTATAAACTGTTTTATGACGCATACACATAAGGCGTATTCAGCACCCCCTCAGTAAAAAAAGCCTTGCAACCCGAAAGACGTGGTGTAAGGCTTTTTTAGAGACACGTCAAGCGCAATAGGTTTTGTGCAAAAAACGACCAAATCCGCGTAATCGAAGACTGAACCGGTCAGTACAGGAAGACTTAGCGCAGCGGGGCTAATTCACAAACAACACCCCCTTATCCTTCGCCATTTGATTAATCCGATTAAGATTGCTATCAATGCACTTTTTCAATTTTCCCAATTCATCATCCACCATTTTTGTTAGTTTTTCACGCACTTCCTCGCCTTGTTGGGTCGGTGGATAGTCTCCTTGGGCTTGTTCCGTCATCAAGTGAGCAAGGCGGTTATTGAGTTTTATACCATAATTGAGCGGATCTTGCACGCTGCTGTTGCGGGTTTCGTGGATGTTGTTTTCGATGGTTTTTAGTTCGCTTTCAAACTTTTTGATGGCATCGTTCATGTCTTTGTTTGTATCATCACTGCCCATTTTATTTTTCAGATAATTCAAATCTTCTTTGATTTTACGCAGGTTGATGATGCCTTCGTTGGCTTCTGTCACCTTGTTGCGGACTTTCATTAAAAAGTCGAATTGGGCTTGAAAATCTTCGGGCGTGGTTTTCAAACGAGGGTCTTTGAGAATGTCAAAAGTTTGGGTTTGTGCTTGTCCATTGACCGTTAAGCGTACTTTGTATTGCCCGGGCACGGCTTTGGGTCCTTGATTGGGCGAGCCATAAAACACCATACCAGGGAAGGTTTTATACCCTGTGTAGCGCGTATCCCAGACAAAGCGACCACCGCCTTTTTTGACTGTTAATAAATCTGCTTTGTCCTTGGCTTTGTTGCTAAAGGTGCGGATGGTATCCCCATCGTTTTCTAAAATATCTAATTTTACTTCTGATTTTTCATCAATGTTTTTAATGAAATAATGAATCATAACGCCATTGGGGTGGTTTTCTCCTTCCAATTTAGCGTTTCTTTTATTACTGCCTGCCATGCGGTAGGTCGGCATGGGTTTGAATAAATGGGCTTCTTTTGTATCCATTTCAGGACTAATTTGATGCAAAGGCGTTAAATCGTCAATCAACCAAAAGCTGCGTCCATGAGTGGCAGCTATCAAATTATCGTTTTTAACCGCCAAATCATGTATGGGTACGGGCGGGAGGTTGAGTTGCAATTTTGACCAATTTTCGCCATCATCAAAAGAGACCCAAACGCCTTTTTCAGTACCTGCATACAGCAATCCTTTGCGCTTAGGGTCTGCCCGAACAACTCTGACAAACTCCTCTTTGGGAATGCCTTTTGTTATCACCGTCCATGTTTTACCATAGTCTAAAGTTTTATAAATATAGGGTGTATAATCGCCAAATTTGTAGGACGTGGCAGCGATAAAAGCACCACCTTTTACGAATGGATTGACTTCAACTGCATTTATCATATTGTATTTGGGAGACATGGGCGGGGTGACATTTTTCCAATTTTTACCATCATCCGTTGTGACGTGTACCAAGCCATCATCTGAACCAGTCCAAATCTCCCCCTCAGTATAGGGCGATTCTGTGGCGGCAAAAATATTGGCGTAATACTCTGCGCCAGTATTGTCTTGTGTAATCGGACCACCCGAAGATTTGATGGTTTCGGGTTCATTTCTTGATAAATCTGGGCTAATAACGGCCCATGATTCACCTCCGTTGGTGCTGACATGTACATGATTGGAACAAGCATACAGCTTTTTAGGATTGTGAGGGCTGAAAAAAACAGGATAATTCCAATTAAAGCGGTATTTCATCACCTCTGCACCCGAACCTGCGGGCAAGTCAGGATAGACATTCGTCGAGCGTTCTTGCCCTGTTTCAATGTCTTGCATGGTCATATAACCTTTATAATCACCGCCATAAATGACTTCGCTGTTCAATGGGTCGGGTGCTAAATGGGCACTTTCACCGATAGCCAAAGCAACCCAGTCTTTTTCATCAACAGCTCTACCGCCTGTGCGATGCGGGATTCTGACACTTGAATTGTCTTGTTGAGCGCCATAAATGCGGTAAGGGAAGTGATTGTCTGTTGAAACACGGTAGATTTGTGCCGTCGGTTGGTTGTGGTAAGTTGTCCAATTACTGCCGCCATCGTTGGATATTTGTGCGCCACCATCATCGCCAATCACCATGCGTTGGTTGTTGTCGGGGTCAATCCATAGGTCGTGGTGGTCACCATGTGGTGCATTTTTCAACTCAAATGTTTTACCTCCATCTTTTGAAATGCCGTAACTGACGTTCATCACATACACCTTATCTTCATCTTGTGCATCGGCATAAATGCGGCAATAATACCATGCTCTTTGCAATAAAGCACGGTCTTGATTGATTCTTGCCCACGTTTTACCCGCATCATCGGAGCGATAAACACCGCCAGATTCTTGATTTTCAATAATTGCCCAGACTTTATTAGAGTTTTTAGGTGAAACGGCTACGCCAATAACGCCATTGATGCCTTTGGGCATGCCTTGTTTATCGGAGAGGTTTTCCCACGTATCGCCACCGTCTGTGCTTTTCCAGAGTTTGGAATCGGGTCCACCGCTGTCCATGCGGTAGCCGTTGCGTTTCATATTCCACGTGCTGGCGTATAGGATGCGGGGATTATTGGGGTCGAGGATTAAGTCGGCTGCACCGGCTTGGTCATTGATGTATAAAACCTTTTTCCACGTCATACCACCGTCTGTACTGCGAAAAATGCCCCGCATATCGTTGGGTTTCCAGAGATTACCCATCGCTGCCACATAGACCACATCGGGGTTTTTAGGGTGTATGCGAATGCGGGATATATGCCTTGACTCCGTCAAACCGACGTGTTTCCAAGTCGTTCCCGCATCTGTAGATTTCCAGACACCTGCACCTGAAGCGACATTGTTACGCAAAGTCTGCTCGCCTTCACCTGCAAAAATAACATTGGGGTCACTTTCTGCAACGGCGACTGAGCCTACTGTGCCGCCAAAATAATTGTCTGTGATATTGCCCCATGTTTGTCCACCATCGTTTGATTTCCAAACGCCACTGCCCACGCTGCCAAAATAATAGACATTGGGGTTGCCTCTTACGCCTGTTACAGTACTTGAACGACCACCGCGAAAGGGACCTAATTCACGCCATTTTATACCCTCGAATAGCGCAGATCCCGTTACAGGCTGGACTGAAGATGCGGAAGTTAAAGTCGGTGTTACTTTTTGTGATTGGGCGATTGAGATATTGCCCATCAACAAGGCAATGGCGAAGCATAATAGAAACTGTTTCATTATCAATAGGTTTGATTCGTTTTTAAAATAAGGTCGAAATTTCCCATGAAAGTAGCGGTTTTTGTGGGAACTACAAGGTGCATGTGTGTGAATTTGTCCGAACTACCAGAGAAGGCAGCCTTTAACACCACAAAAGAAAGGTGAGAAAAAAGAGAAAGGAGTCGGGACGGATTTCACTATTATAAGCGACGGATATGAAACGACAGTATTGAAAGACGTGAAAATCAAGCGCGGAAAAATCAATAATATTAAAGTCGGGATGTTGCCGATTAATGGGGTATAAAGCGGCTTTAATGGCGCGCGGAATATTGTGGAGATACTGAGGGGGATAGCCGAAGGTAAGAAATAGCATACAAATAGTACCAAAAAACATAAAATGTGCGTATCAGCTAATGATGCGCACATTTTATGTTTTGGGAAGTTTACAGCTTTTGGCGTAATATGAACAAAACAATAAATTTGTCAGTTTTTTGTAAAAAAATGGAAAAGATTGTTATATTTGTGTCAACCACATATTGTTTAACCACATTGAACATAATGAAAAACATAAGTGAATGAAGAACCGAGAATTACACACACTGCTTTTTTTATGCCTATGTACCTCACTTTTCGCTCAAAATAGGAGCTACATCTTTTCCGCACTCACCAAAGCGGACGGACTGCCCAACTGCACCTTTAAAACAACCTTGATGGACAAAAAAGGCTTTATTTGGTTTGGTGCAGAAGACCGATTGATCCGTTGGGACGGCAGACATACAAAAGAATTTGTGACCATACAAGACGACTCAACAAGCCTTTCCTTCACTTATATCAAAGATTTATTAGAAGATATTGATGGCACAATCTGGGTAGCAACTATTGGCGGTGGTGTTTGTCAGTTTGACCCTAAAACGCAACGGTTTAAACGCTTTATGTATGATGCGCACAACCCACATACGATATCGGACCCTAATGTGTGGAAACTTTTTTTAGACAGTCAAAATGTTTTGTGGCTCGGTACTTTCGATGGTGGTTTGAGTCGCTTCAATCGGCAAACAAAGACGTTTGACCGCTTTCCTTTGGTAAAAAACTTAAAAAACATAAAGGAAGCCTTTAAACGGAACACCGTTTTGGACATCGCAGAAGATGTTAGCAATCCAAATATTTTTTGGTTGGGCACCAATGAGGGCATTGTGCGCTTTGAAAAATCGAGTGGTACAGTACGGCTTTTCTCTCCACCCAAAACGGAGGGGCAGACAGTTTTTTCTGTCGTTATGGATGCCCCGAATGAATTATGGGTGGGAACTTATGGCAGCGGTATTGCCCGTTTTGATATACAAACGTTTAAATGGACTTATTTTAAGGCACATACTGAGGGGGGGGACAAAGTTGAAGGGTTTGGACAATACTATTGAAGACATGCTGCCTAAAAACGACCATGAATTGTGGGTCTGTTCTGTGGACAAGGGGTTTGGCATTTTTAATCGGCAAACAGGGGCGTTCCAATTTTTTAAACATGATGAAGATGGTTCCATAGGCGCAAATACAGCTAATTCGGTTTATAAAGATGCACATAATCGCTTGTGGATTACGCACGCCAAAAAAGGCGTTAGTATCTTGAAACTCGATGATTTATCTTTCCAATTGCACCCTTTGCCTTTAGGACAATGCTCTTTTTTAGAAGAAGCAAGGGTCACGGGTTTTGATTTTGACCCCAAAAAATCTTGTTATTATGTTGCTGGCAGTGCTTGTGATGGCTTGTTTATGTACGATAAAAACAAACGGTTTATTAAAAAAATTGAGGCAGCTGGTTTTGAAGGGGAATATACTTTTTATCAAACCGTAAAAGTGGATAAAAAGGGCAATGTGTGGGTCGGTGGCATGAGCCGCAACAGCCCTGCTTTATGGGTGATGCGGGCGGGCGAAAACAAATTGAAACCTTTCAAGCATCGCCTTTTGCCCAAAAGAGCTTTTAATGTCTATGATATCTATGAAGACGGTCAAGGATTGTGGTTGGCAACAGATTATTTTGGTTTGATGCACATTGATTTGCTAAATGATAACATTATCACTTATGTCAAATCACCCGAGTTTCCGAATGCGCCTTCTGAGTATGTGCATGTGCGGCGTGTGCAAAGCGATGGGAAAGGCAATCTTTGGTTGGCAACGCAGGGCGAAGGTGTTTTTTGTTTTAATACCCAAACAAAACAATTTAAACAATGGCTGCACTTGAAAACAGGTTTTAATGGCATAGTCGAAACACGTGTCAATGCCTTAGCTATTGATAATCAAGGGCTTGTATGGCTGGCATCGAGTGGCAACGGCGTTCAAATACTTGACCCTAATAATACAAAACAGCCAATAGTGGCTCAATTAGGACCCGACGAAGGTTTGCCGTCGCCGCGTATCAACAATATTGTGCGCGACAAATCAGGCACTATGTGGGTCACTACTGAGGGGGGCGTTTGTCGGTTCGATGAAAAGGCAAAACACTTTATTACTTATGGACTACGTGATGGTATTTTAAGCAACCATTTTTATGAACAAGGTTTGGCTGCTTTACCTAATGGCGAATTGTGGGTTGGACAAGACACTCGTTTTTATACTTTTGACTTTCAAAAACAATCCCATCAACAGCAAACGAATTTGGTTTTCTCTTCTTTTAAAGTCTTTGAGCAATTGAGGTTTTTTAGTAAAGGTTTGAATTATCTGGAACAAATAAACTTGAAGTATGATGAAAACTATTTCACAATCGCCTTTTCAGATTTGTCTTTTCCCACAGCATCAGGCGTGCCTTTTGCCTATCGTTTGGATGGTTTTGATGCCGATTGGATTTATCCACAAGATAACCGCAGCTGGGCAACTTATACGGGTGTGCCGCCAGGGCATTATACCTTTCATGTCAAATTAGCGGAAGTAGGACCTCAAAATGAAACAACAGAAATAGCGATAAAAATTGCCATTACTCCTCCGTTGTGGCGTAATTGGTGGGCTTATATGGCATATACCTTCGTTTTGGGTTTTGTGGCATATCGGCTCTATTGTTTTAATAGGAATCGGCGATTAGAAAAAAGGGAAGCCAAAAAAGCTTATGAACGGGAACTCGTTAAAACAGTCGCAGAACGCACGGAACAATTGCGAACATCGCTCAATGAAAAAGAAGTTTTGCTAAAAGAAGTACACCATCGTGTCAAAAATAATCTCGAAATCATCAGCAGTTTATTGACTTTGCAAACCAATAATGTATTCGATAATCAAGCCAAAGCCGCTTTAGCAGAAAGCCAAAGCCGTGTGCAATCCATCGCCTTGATTCACCACAAACTGTATCGAAACGATAATTTAGCATCCGTTGAATTGCGAGGTTTTACGGACGATTTATTCAAACAAGTGAAGGAGTTGTTCCTTACAAAGGGGAATAAAGTCTCCTTCAATATAGAGGGTGATGAAATCCTCATTGACACACAGACTGCCATTCCTTTGGGTTTGATTTTAAATGAATTGTTCACCAATGCTTTTAAGTATGCTGTCAAACCAGATAAGGATAATAAGTTGACGTTGCATTTAGAAAAAATACATCAAGATACTGATGGAACATACCGAGATAATCGGGAGGGAGCATTCCGAAATAGTCGGGTAGGAGAGAAAGAGCATTATAAAATAACATTCCGTGACAACGGACTTGGGCTACCTGAAGATTTTAAGATAGAAAAATCCACTTCGCTCGGTATGAAAGTGATAAAGCTACTGACTAAGCAAATCGGTGGCAGCTTATCGTTTTATACTGAGGGGGGGCTGTTTTTGAAATCCGTTTTTCTCTTGCTAAAAAGGTATAGGAAATTGAATAGCTTTTCGCAACTTTATACTTTACTTGTAACAAACCTATAAACAACCACTTTTATAAACAAACCCGAAACAATGGAACATCAAATTAAAATCGGCATCGTCGAAGACGAACTCTTAATTGCCGAAAAGATTAAACACATACTCCTTGAAATAGGCTATGATGTTTGTGAACCTGTCAGCACCTACGACGAGGCTTTGATGATGATAGAAACAGAGCAACCTGACCTCGTTTTGTTGGA
>JAYVFS010000280.1:0-8169 GCA_043772905.1 Saprospiraceae bacterium
AACAGCTTATTGACAATCATGCTTTGACTAAAGAAGATATTCAACACGCGATTAACAATTTTGCTTTTTATTGACAAGGACTTCTCCGAAGTTACCAGCAAGTTAGTTTTAGATAATGTTTGTCAATTTATTGATAAAGCAAAGGTACATGAAAGTCACAGAGTAACAAATCGTCTTTTATTTCATTAACATCAAAAAAAGTCGAGCGGTAATAATGTGGTTTCTTATGAAATCTTGAAATGGCTGTGTATTTTGCGCAAAAAAACAACTTATGGTTTCTGTTATCATTATCATTTTCCTACTGGGTTATGCCGCTATCGTTTTTGAAGAACAAATAAAAATTAATAAAACAGCATCTGCACTCGTCACGGGTGTTTTATGTTGGACAGTTTACATGCTTGGGTCAAATGATGCCGAACTTGTTGACAGTCAATTGATTCACCATTTTGCGGATGCTTCTCAAATCCTATTTTTTCTTTTAGGTGCTATGACAATAGTTGAAGTCATGGATGCCCACGATGCGTTTGATATTTTGATTTCAAAACTGAGAACCAGAAAAAAAGTGCTGCTGCTCTGGATCATCGGCTTTGTCGCTTTCTTTTTTTCAGCAGTATTAGACAATCTGACGACGACGATTGTTATGGTTTCGTTTCTTCGAAAACTAATATATAATCGTGAAGACCGCTTATTTATGGCAAGTATTATCATTATTGCTGCTAATGCAGGCGGCGCGTTTTCTCCGATAGGTGACGTAACGACGACCATGCTGTGGATTGGCGGGCAGGTGACAACGGGTAAGCTTATAGAATATGTTTTTCTGCCAAGCCTTGTCTGTCTTCTTGCGCCATTAGCTTATCTTTCGACAAAAATGAAAGGCAATTTTGAAGCGATTAGTGACCCCTCAGTATCGGACGAGAAACTCGCTGTGTCGCAAAAACAAAAGACAATTATCTTTTTCTTGGGTGTTGGGGCTCTTATATTCGTCCCTGTTTTCAAAACTTTTACGCATTTACCGCCATTTATGGGTATGCTTTTGTCGCTCGGTGTGATGTGGATTGTCACTGAAATTATTCATGCTAAAAAAGATGAAGAAGAAAAACACCCTTTTACAGCCGCCCGTGCTTTGGAAAAAATAGATACGCCGAGTATCTTGTTTTTTGCTGGTATCTTATTGGCTGTGGGCACTTTACAAACCACAGGCGTATTGACGGATATTGCGCTTTGGTTGTCAGATGTTTTTGGAAGTGAATCAGCTATCGCTATGATTATTGGTGTCGTGTCCGCGATTGTGGACAACGTACCGCTTGTCGCCGCCGCTATGGGCATGTATTCGCTTGAGCAATTTCCGCAAGACCATCTGTTTTGGCATTTTATCGCCTACTGTGCGGGTACGGGTGGGTCGTTGCTTATCATTGGTTCAGCAGCAGGTGTCGCCGCGATGGGTATGGAGAAAATTGAATTCTTTTGGTATGTCAAACGTATTACTGGTATTGCCGCACTCGGCTATTTTGCTGGTTGTGCTGCCTTTATATTAGAACATTATGCCTTTTAGTAATGGTGAATGACTTTAATGGTGAATGGTGAATACGTTTAACAAATTCACCATTAAAATATTCACCATTCACCATTAAAATATTCACCATTAAATCATTAATCATGAAAAAAAGAGCATTCTCTATTGTTCATTGCCTCTTGCCCCTAGCCCTTTGCCTTTTCTATACCCCCCTCAGTATTTCGGCTCAAAATGCGTTGGGGTGCAATGGCACACGTTATAGTACAGATATTTTTACGGATACAACGAAAACGACACTTCGTTACGGCGTTAATAATGTTGGGGCTGTCACCCAACAGCTGTACTTAGACCTCGTGCAGCCGAAAAACGATACATTGAGCCGCCGCCCAATCATTATTTGGGCTTACGGTGGCGGTTTTATTACAGGTGCCCGCAAGGATATGGCGGCTTTTTGCGAACTATATTCAAAAAAAGGCTACGTAACAGCTACTATTGACTACCGTTTGTACTCTTTTGCAAACGGCTACCCTGATTCTGTAAAAATTACAAATACCATCATTCAGGCTGTTCAAGACATGAAAGCGTCTATTCGTTATCTCAAAAAAACGGTTAAAGAAGAGGGCAATCCTTACCGCATTGATACATCGAATATCATCGTCGGCGGCGTTTCTGCGGGTGCAATTACAGCTATGTTGGCAGCAGAAATGGACTCAACCGACCCTATTCCAACATGGATGCGGACGATCATAACAGCTCAAGGCGGTTTTGAAGGCAATAGTGGAACGCCTCTATATTCATCCACAGTGAAAGGAGCTATCAGTATGAGTGGCGCTTTGTATCGGAAAGAATGGCTTGATGCTGGTGATGTACCATTTGCTGCTTATCATGGTACGGCGGACGCTACGGTGGCTTATGGTTATGGGTTAAATGTCTATAATTTTTATGGTGATGGTGGCGGTTCGGTGGCACCAAGAGCTGTTGAATTGGGTATTCCAGTTGTTTTGGTATCGGTACCGGGCGGTGGGCATACGGATATTTATCCGAGTTCACCAACGAATATACCTGCTTCTTTTGCTGTCTGGCAATCTAAAATGACGGATTTTATGCAACGGCTTGTGTGCGGCACAAAACCTTTATTTACAGAAAATATTGACAACCAACAAGTTAAAATTTATCCAAATCCAGCAAATGAAGAAATGACAGTTGAGTTGGATAAAAATACAGAAGAATTCAAATTTGACCTTTCTGTTTTTGATGCCCTTGGTCGTCAAGTCTTTTCAATTAAAAATCAAACAAACAACCAGCTCGTTTTGCATAAACAGGACATTGGAACAGGTTTGTTTTTTATGCGTTTGAACTTTGAAAATAACGCAAAACCTGTTTTGAAAAAGATCGTTTTTGAATAAAACGGGAAGTTTCATTTTCCAATAAAAACTAGTTCAATAGCGGTTTCAAGGTTTTCCAAATCGTTTCAACGATAATTTTATTGCCTTCGGCGGTGGGGTGGATGCCGTCTTTTTGGTTCAATTCAGCGATACCACCCACGCCTTCCAAAATGAAGGGAATAAGCGGCAACTTGTTTTTAGCGGCTAAAGTTGGGTATATATTGTGAAAATCTTTTGTGTAGGTATTGCCCATATTGCGTGGGGCTTCCATGCCCGCTAAAACGATTTGTACTGAGGGGTACTTTGCTTTGACTTTATCAATGATGGATTGCAGATTTTTAATACTTTCTTCCGTTTTTAAGCCTCTTAAAGCGTCATTTCCGCCCAATTCGAGGACAAATATATCAACCGGCTGTTGGCTAATAACCCATTCGACACGTTGCGAACCGCCCGCCGTTGTTTCACCACTGAGTCCTGAATTGATACAGCGATAAGACAAATTCAAGGAATCTATGCGCTCTTGAATAAGGCTAACAAAACCTTTCGACACATCATCTAAACCATAAGCGGCTGTTAAACTGTTACCAAAAAAAAGAATATTCTTTTTAGCAACTTCTGGCTGTGTATTGTTGACAGTGGATTGTTCTGCTTTGGGCTTGTCTGCGGCTTGTTGACAAGCAAAAAAACTGAGTAAAAGGAGTAGCGAAAGTAATTTTTGAATTTTCATTTTTTTACATTTTTATTCTGCAAACTTACGAATAACCGATTGTCTCGGTGGTATTCTTGTTTTTCTTTTTTTTAAGACCTTGTATTCGCTGTTTGTTTTTAAATTTGGGCTTTCAGGTATTTGACATCTAAAATTTGACATTTTCCTTATGATTCGATACGAAAAAGACACCAATAATATTGTTACGCTCACGCTCGACATGGCAGGTTCACATTATAATATCATCAGTCATGAGATTGGCAAGACCTTTATGCCTGTCCTCGAACACCTAAAAGCTGAAAAAGCGAAGGGATTACTGAGGGGGGTCATTATCACCTCTTCCAAAAAAAACTTTTTGCACGGTGGCGACCTCGATTTTTTTTATGAATGTAAAGACGCGGCGGCTATTTTTGAGACTTCTCAAAAACTGTCTCAGTTTTTTCGTCAATTAGAAAGCCCTGGTGCGCCTGTTGTGGCAGCCATAAATGGGATGGCTTTGGGACCTGGCTTTGGTTTGGCTTTGGCTTGCCATCATCGGATTGCGATTGACCGTTCTGATATAAAATTGGGTTTGCCCGATACTTCCTTGGGTTTGATGCCGCGCGGTGGCGAAATTATCCGTTTGATGTGGTTGTTGGGCATCGAAAAAGCCTATCATGTGGCTTGCGACGGGCATTATTACAACCCCAAAGAAGCATTGGTGGCGGGTGTCATTGATGAACTTGCAGAAGATGAGCGCGATCTTATGGCAAAGGCGCGGAATTGGCTTTTGAACAATCCAGACTACAGCCGACCGTGGGATACTGAGGGGGAGCAAATTCCTGATGGTTCGGTGCGTGAAGCCAAAACGGGCGAGACGATTCGCCGATTGACAGCCGAACAATATAAGCGAACACGGCACATTTTCCCTTGTTATGAAGCCATTTTGAGTACGCTTGTCGAGGGCAGTCGCGTTGATTTTGATACGGCTTGTCTCATTCAAAGCCGTTATTTTGCCAATGTCTGCCTTTCGCGTGAAGCGAAAAATATGATAAAAACCTTTTGGTTTGACTACAATACCATTCGTTATGGCGCGAGTCGTCCGAAAGGTTTTGGTAAGTTTAGACCTCGGAAAGTCGGCGTTATTGGGGCAGGTCTGATGGGCTCTGGCATTGTTTACGCTTGCGCAAGGGCGGGTTTGAATGTGGTTTTGAAGGATATTTCGCGCAGCGTTGCCGAAAAAGGTAAATATTACACGGCTGAGAAAATGCGTTTATTGGTTGAAAACAAAGAAATCACTGAAAAAGAACGTCAAGAAACCTTGAGCCGTATTTTGGCAACAGAGAAAATGGCGGAGTTTCAAGGCTGCGATATCATCATCGAAGCGGTTTATGAAAACCAACAATTGAAATCGAAAGTTATCAAGGAGGCAGAAGGTTATCTCGACCAATATTGCATCATTGCGTCCAATACAAGTTCGATTCCGATTACAAAATTGGGCAGAACAACGGATAGGTCTGAAAATTTTGCAGGTATGCGTTTTTTCCGCCCTGTTGACGATGAACCACTTGTAGAAATTGTAAAAGGTGAAGCGACAAGCGACGAGACCATTGCACGCGCGTTTGACTTCATCAAATTGATAAAAAAAATACCGATTGTCGTGAAAGACTCTTGGGGCTTTTTCAGTGGTCGTGTGCGCAATACCTACATTTTGGAAGGTATAACGATGCTGCAAGAAGGTTTTCCCCCTGCTTTGATTGAAAACTTGGGGATTCAATCGGGTATGAGATACGGCCCTTTGGTGTGGGCAGATGACCAATCTTTGGATTTAATTAGTGAGTATGAACGCCAAGCGGCTGAACTGTATGGACCTAAATATGTCCGACACCCTGCCGTCGCTACCTTAGACATGATGATAAATGAAGGACGCAACGGACGTGATGTCCGCGCTGGTTTTTATGAATATGACCGTGAAGGCAACCGAAAACTTTGGCAAGGTTTGAACGACGATGTGACGACCCCTCAGTATAATGCCGCCGAATTGACCGAACGGCTCTTATTTGCTCAGATTTTAGAATCCCTTTGGTGTTTGCACGAAGGCGTGATTACGACCGTGGCGGAGGGTAATTTTGGCAGTGTTCAAGGCTGGGGTTTTCCGTCGGTAAGGGGTGGTGTGTTTCAATACATCAATGATTATGACGCGGCGGCTTTTGTCGCGAAATGTGCGATTTATGAAAAATTGCACGGTCAACGCTTCAAAGTACCTCGACTTTTGAAGAAAATGATTGCGGATAATGAGATTTTTTGAGGACAGCGATTTTGAGATTGTAGTAAAAGGGTAAAGGCGAACGGCATAAAGGGGTTAGAGCGAAGCCTCAAATTTTTTTTGAGAATTGCCGCTTCAACTATTTCTATTTCTAAAAAAAGATTAAATTTGTCAAAAATATAAAATGAAGATGCTTACAGTTCAATTTATAATAAACGACAAAGGAGAAAAATCAGCGGCAGTTGTGCCAATGAAAATCTACCTTGATTTACTTGAGAAATTAGAAGAATTGGAGGATATTAAACTTTACGATGCTGTTAAAAGCCGTGAAGAGCCTTCTATTTCTCTTGAAGAATATCGTAAACAACGACAAAAGAGACAGCAACATGCCCTACCAAATTCAAATTCGTAAGTCTGCTCAAAAGCAATTGGATAAACTGCCCGATGAAGTCGCTGATAAACTGCTTGATACCATTGAAGCACTTGCTGAAAACCCAAGACCCCATGGTTATATAAAACTAAAAGGAAGTGAGGGTTATCGCATTAGGAAAGGTGATTACAGAATTATCTATGACATATATGACAATCTTTTAGTTGTGGATGTCGTGGCTGTTGGTGATAGAAAGGGAATATATGGCTAATTCAAACTAAAAAATCCTTCTCGAAATAGATTTGCATTACTTACTTTCACCACCTTAAACGCAAAGTGCCCATCACTTATCAGGTGATAGGCACTTCAGAATACCGTGTATGTCGTCATAAATTTTACTGTATTGTTTGGTTAGATAGAATAAAAGGTCAATATGCCCCTATTAGATGAATGTCATTTTTAAATGAACACAATTAAGGCGAGAAGACATTTATATCACCCGCAATCCGACAGGCTCCGACCACTCACTTTTGAGTCCCTTACGACCCAAAGCACAGATTCTGAAAAGCGTGATGCCCTCGACGGGCAAACCTGAAATAATCGTATTGCGGCTGTTGGTGCTGTACGTCCCGTTTCGCCAAATCGTTTCGCCTGGGAGTTGATACTCAATGGCATAAGTGGCAACATTAGGTTGCGGTTCCCACATCACTTTGGCTTCAGTTGCGCGTTCCGCGTTGATGACCGTTAATCCCTTTGGTGTGGACAAAGAAGTGATGGATTTACGGGCTTTGACAGTTTCGAAACCGGCTGCGGTGGCTATGTCCTCATTACCATCTGCGAGTTCTTCAACCTTATCGGCAACCTTGTCCATTTGAGCAATAAATGCATCATAACACCTGTTCTTTTCGGTAGTTAGCGGTGTGCCACCATTGACAGCTTTGGCACTGGCAGCCTCATAAAAGTCACGCCGAATCTTCAATTCATCTACTTCCCCTTGATAAGCGACAAAGATAGGATTGTCTTTCATATTGAGATAGACAGTAGAGCCTTTACTGCTCCTGACGGCTTGAGGTACACTTTTGTAAGCGCCTCGATTAATCAATTTCTTCATTTTTCAATATTTAGTTTACGCTGAATTGCGCAAGAATTCACACGCAAGAAATGTGCCAATAACACATGTTTTTGATATACGAAAAACGCATATAATACTTGACTTTTGATACTTGAATCAAGTTGTTAACTATTGAAAAAAATGGGGGCAGTGCACCATAATACTTGTTGTCATAAAAGGTTGATTTCCTATGATTTTGCTTCTCTTTTGAATATCAATAACGTGTTTTCAGTGCTTTTTAAAACCTTTTCAGCTTTTGAGTTGACCTTTTCCGTTATTGAGTTAATCATTTCCGTCTTTGAGTTAACCATTTCCGTCTTTGACTTAATCATTTCCGTCTTCGACTTAACCATTTCCGTCTTTGACTTAACCATCTTCGTCTTTAACTTAACCATTTCCGTCTTTGACTTAACCATTTCCATCTTTGACTTAACCATTTCCGTCTTCGACTTAACCATTTCCGTCTTTGACTTAATCATTTCCATCTTTGACTTAATCATTTCCGCCTTTGACTTAATCTTTTCCGTCTTTGAGTTGACCATTGTAATGACTAAAAAATGCTGTTTTCTACCTAATATTAGACTTTTGATACCGCTTTTGAGCGTAGATATACTGAGGGGTGGGCAGCGTATGTCGGTTAAATCGGTCTGGGTCAGAGACCCGAAAAATAACCCGTGTCGCGTCTGAAGACGCTAACGAGCATCTGCGTTTTTAGAGGAGGGAAGAAGCTGAGCCAGCGGGAAATGTCCCCTTGACGATTTTTTTAATTTTATCCTGCTCTGTAACTGTTACTATATGACTTGTTAATGTATCCAAATTATATCCTACACAATTACGAG
>JAYVFS010000281.1:0-8169 GCA_043772905.1 Saprospiraceae bacterium
GGGATTGGTTAGGAACCAATCCCGAATCCCCAATAACCAATCCCCATACTGTGGCACGGGTTTTGGAATGATTAAATCGGTAAACGGATTTTTACAATGAAATAATTAACAAATAAACATGACGAGAATTTTAGTGATTGATGAGGAGGCTGAAATGCGACAAACTTACAAAACTGTGCTTGAACAATTAGATTGCCAAGTAGATATGGCAAATGATGGAATTGAAGGTTTAGAGCGATTTTTGAACAAAATTTATGATGTTGTCATTAGTGAGTTCAATTTAGACAGTTTCGACGGGCTACAAATGTTGGAACATTTCCAGCAAATTGATTCAAAAGTGCCGATTATTTTTTCAAGTGGATTGGCTGATGAAGATGTTATTAGAGAAGTTTTAGAGAATGGTGCGGTTGATTTTTTGCCCAAACCTGCAAAAATTGATCAGTTATTGATAAGTATTAGTAAAGCCATTTATTTCAAGCCACACAATGTTTCTGATAAAAATGATGCTGTTCCTATGGCAGGTCGTTGAAACAAAGACAAAGAGAATTTAAGCCCAATTAGTTGATTATCAACTAATTGGGCTTTGTCTTTTTATTCATATCAAAAGATTAAAAATAGTCGATTTGACACATTTTTCTATTCTTCTGAATCCATCTGTTTCGTCCGATGAAAAAATATGTTTTAAAACACCTACCAAAAAATGCGTACAATCTGTTTTGAAGTTCTAAATTTGAGCGAAATAATGCCTTTTATGTATCAATTCCTGATTGCTTTTTTATTGGTTTCTACCACACCGATTTTCTGCCAAGCGTTTTTAGATGTGGATGGTTTGCCTTGCGCTTTAGAAGGTTCTGCTAAAAGAAGTAATGATCAGGCCTTAAACAAATTAAAAAATCGCTATTCCTTTCCGCAACAAACGGACATTGATACCGCTTTTAATTGGACAGAATTATCTAAATTTGAAGAAGATAGTCGTAAATTTGACATAAAAAAGGCGGCTATACTGAGGGGGTATGTTTTACGTGTCCGTATGAGTCCGAAAGAAACGTGTAATTGTAACAGCGAAAATCCAGAATTTAGGGATACGCATATCATATTGACACCGAGCAGAGAACGAACAGGTGTTTTAGACCAAATCATTGTTGAAGTGACACCTCGTATGCGTTTTTTGATGAAACAACAAGGCATTGATTGGTCGCAAGCGGCATTGAAAAAACTACACGGTCGAACAATAGAAGTACAAGGTTGGTTGTTATATGACTTTAAACATGGCGATCAATCAGCTAAAATCAGACAAAAAACAAAAGGTGTGACGCGCTCAACGGCTTGGGAGATTCATCCGATTACGCATATTAAAGTGATTAAAGTATAAAGGTGTTCCTCCTTAACAATTCAAATATAACCTAACCGTTATTTAGTTGTCTATAAATTAAGAAAATAAAACAAACATGAATTTACTCGATGGTATTCAATTGTACGAATTAGTGCTGATGATTTTAGGATTTATCCTTGGTTTGGTACTGATATTTATTTTTTTGTTCATGGCTTTGCGAGGTCGAACAAATCTAAAACTGCTGTATGGCTTCATAGCACCGATTGTTATGATTGGTTATCCGAGTATTCAAAGTATCTCCTTCAGTAAAGATGTGATTAAAATTGACAAATTGGTTCAAAAAGTCAATGAAAACCCTTCTGACACGTTGGCTCAACGTGCACTTATTGAGCAAATCCAAACACTGCCAAAATCAAGGTGCATAACCAGTACTGATGCTTTGACAACGATTGCTGATGCTCAATCGGCATTAGGGCTTTATGACTCTGCCAAAGTGACTATTCAAAGAGCGATTGAACGCGACCCTGATTCTGAAAAAGCTCAACAAAGTAAACAGGACATTCAAGAGAAATGGAAGATTCAAAAGGATTTTGAGCATAAGGTAGATGAAATAAAATTGAATATCAATGATTTAGAAAAGAAACCAAACGACGCAAAGTTGCTTGATTCTATCGCTACTCATTTGAATGTATTGAAGGCGATGGACGCCCCAGTTCGAGTGCATCAAACACAAGCTGTTTGGGTGGCTAAAGCGGTGGCGATTATTGGTGAAAGACAAGCAGCCGAGCAAATAAACAATGCAGTTTTAAGAGCAAATCCTAAATCGGAAGAAGCCAACGAATTGAAAGCGGATTTGAAAAATAAGGTTTTTGAAAAACGTTTTGGAACAAAACGATCTAAAATTAAGATTCTAACACCGACCAAACCAACCGCGAAACCTTCTCCTTCTCCACCAAAAGTAGATGCACCTGCTGCTGTTCAAGTTGATATTCAGAGTTTGAAATTCCAACTTGTTCCTAAGGCTGCAGCAGAATTAAAGAAATGGGACAAAGACAATTAAGTAATGGTGAATGATGAATTTATAAAATTCAGTTGGCAATTTATTTTTCATTATTCCTAAAAACGAAAATTATGCCTTTAAATATTCCAGACCCGGGTTATAAACGCATCGTCATCATTGGTGGTGGCTTTGCGGGTTTGACCTTAGCATCTAAACTTGCCAATACGGTTTATCAAGTGGTTTTAGTAGATAAAAACAACTATCACCAGTTTCAACCCCTTTTTTATCAAGTGGCGATGGCGGGTATTGAGCCATCGAACATTGTTTTCCCTTTCCGCAAAGCGTTTCAGAAAGCAGATAATGTCTTATTTAGGGTGGCTGAAATGCAAGAAGTGTTTCCTTCTGACAAATATATTATGACTGATAAAGGACGGTTAAAATACGATCATTTGGTCATTTCAGTTGGTGCAGACACCAATTTCTTTGGCAATCAACGCTTGATGGACAATGTCATACCCATGAAATCCGTAAGTGAAGCATTGTACTTACGCAATGCTATTTTGGAGGATTATGAAGCCGCTTTGTTGACTGAAGACCTCACAGAACGCGATCAACTCATGGATGTTATCATCGTCGGTGGTGGTCCAACAGGTGTGGAAGTGGCTGGCTCTTTAGCTGAAATGCGTGAAAATATTTTGCCAAAGGAATACAAGGAACTCAATTATCGTCAAATGGACATTATTTTGGTACAGGGTGGCGACCGCGTTTTGAATACCATGAGTGCCAATGCGAGTGAAAAAGCCAAAGAGTTTCTTGAAAAACTTGGTGTAAAAATCATGTTCGGTGATTATGTCAGTGATTATGATGGTGAAACAGTAACGTTGAAAAGTGGTGCTGAACTGAAAGCTAAAAAAGTGATTTGGGCAGCAGGTATCGTCGGCAATGCCGTTAAAGGACTACCTGCCGAAACGTTTGTACGCGGTAAACGATTGAAAGTCAATGCATTCTGTCAGGTCGAAAATTCAGACAATATTTATGCTATTGGCGACATTGCATACATGTTAGAAGAAAAATATACTGAGGGGCACCCACAAGTGGCACAGGTCGCTATTCAAATGGCAAAACGTTTGGCTGCTAATTTCAAAGCCACTGCCAAAGGAGAAAAAACAAAAGCGTTTCGTTACCGTGATTTAGGTTCAATGGCAACAATTGGGCGGCACAAAGCCGTTGTTGACTTACCTTTTTGGCATTTCCAAGGCATTTTCGCTTGGTTTGTTTGGCTTTTTGTTCATTTATCCTCTTTAATTGGTGTTAAAAACAAGGTTTTTGTATTCATCAATTGGGTATGGAGTTATGTGACTTATGACCAAGCTTTGCGCCTCATCATTAGACCGAGGGTGAAAAACAGGACAAATTAATGTTGAAAGGTGAAGGGTGAATAAAAATAGGGCAACTGAAATTGAACAGTCGATTTCAGTTGCCCTATTTTTCATTTCAAAACATTTGTGCATACGCAAAATTAAAGTACGATAAACACAGCTATGCAATAATTTTAATGTCTTAACACTTTGAACAACCAAATATTTAAGCACTAATTTATAAATTCAATACAAAACTTAGCGAATATTCGCATTAAGGTTTAATTTTGCATTGTTGAATAGCTATTTAGTTTAGATAATAACAAAATACAGCATTTTCACACAACAAACGCCAACTTGATATTTCTACTACATTATTGTTTAAAAACAACAAATCTTGATGTCTATTAAGTTTAATAGCTTATCTAAGGAAAGAAGTAAAACTTAATCTATCCATGACAACTTTTACTGAGGGGGGTATTTAAGGTCGGATAATTTGAGTGTATCCGTAACGTGTGACGATCTAAATCTAACGAAATATTCTTTTGACTTTAATCAAATAATTTTTATTAATAATTTTAACTCAAACTCTTTTTGTATGAAAAAATTAATCCAAAGCCTACTAGCAGTCGTAGGTTTACTCTTCTGCACAACCACTATGATGGCTCAAATGACCATCTCAGGCACTGTCTCTGACAGTAAAGGTGGTATTCCCGGTGTCAGCGTTGTTGTTAAAGGCACAACAACAGGTGCACAAACAGATGGTGACGGTAAATTCAGCTTTTCCGCGCCAATAGGTGCAACGACTTTAGTTATCTCTTCGATTGGTTACACGATGCAAGAAGTCGCTATCCCAGCATCTGGTATTTTAAACATTACTTTATCTGCTGCTGACAATGTTTTAGGCGAAGTGGTTATCTCAACGGGTAGCCGTAACACACAACGGACAGTCACTGACTCACCTTTACCTATTGATATCCTTGATGCTAAGGACTTGAGGTCAACAGGTCAACCGTCTTTTGACAAGGCTTTGCAGTATCGTGTACCGTCGTTCAACACAGTCAATACGCCTGTAAATGACGCAACAACATTGCTTGACCCTTGGGAAATCCGTAACATGGGCCCAAGCCGTACATTGATTCTTATCAATGGCAAACGTAAAAACTTGAGCTCTTTGCTCTATGTTCAGTTCTCTCCAGGTCGTGGTGAAACGGGTGTTGACTTGTCAGCTATTCCGCAAGAAGCGATTAAGCGTGTTGAGATTCTCCGTGATGGTGCTTCGGCTCAATACGGTTCTGATGCGATTGCAGGTGTCATGAACGTCATTTTGAAGGACAAGTATGACTATTCTTCTTTGACTATCAATGCAGGTACAACCACTTCTAATGGTGAAAAAGTTGAAACCAATATACCGGGCAATGGCTACGGTGGCAACTATGGCGTTTCTTACAACAGTGGCAGCAATTTAGGTGGCAAAGGTTATTTAAATTACACTTTGGCATTTAGCCAAAATAGCAGTGCTGTGCGTTCAACAAAAATTGACGTACCTACTGAAATTGCCACTTTTGGCGATGGTGGCGGTGGCGCACAAGATCAATTAATCAAAGCCTACCTTACAAAATACCCAACAGGTAACAACATCAACGGTTCAGGTGATATCACGGCAGCTAAATTCCTCATCAACGGTGGTGTGAAATTGAGCGAAAACACTGAACTCTATGCAAATGCTGCTATGGTGTCCAAGAAAGTAAAAAGTTTTGCCAACTTCCGTACGCCTTACTGGCGGCAAGACCGTGGTTTGCTCCACAAAACAACGGATTACAATGGTTTCAACTTTATCACAAAAGCAACTCTTGCTTTCCCAACTGATGATGTAAATATCTACAAAGGTTATATCGGTTATGTCCCAACTTTTGAAGGTGATTTATTGGACTACAACGCCACAATTGGTGCTAAAAACGAAACCAATGGTTGGAAAAGTGATGTCAGTTTGACAACAGGTGGCAACTCACAATCTTATGTTGTTGACAACACCGTCAATCGTGGTTTAGGCTTTTCAAGCCCGACTCGTTTCAAGCCAGGTGGTTATGGTTTCAATCACATCGTCGGTAACTTAGACGTTACTAAATCTATCACTGACCAATTCGGTATTGCCTTTGGTGCAGAAGCCCGTTCAGAGTCTTTCACCATCGTTGCAGGTGACACCGCTTCTTATACCGGTCAAGGTGCAAACTCTTTCCCAGGTTTTGACGTTGCAAACGCAGGTACTAACTCACGTTTCAACATCGGTGCTTACCTCGATTTGAGCTACGACATCACAAAAGATTTCCTTATCAACGTAACAGGTAGAACGGAGCGTTATAGTGACTTCGGCAATGCCAACGTCGGTAAAATCTCTTCACGTTACAAATTTGCAGATGATAAAGTGGTTATTCGCGGTTCAGTTTCAAATGGTTTCCGTGCACCGTCTTTGCATCAGATTTATTCGCAATCAACACAAGCCGCTTTCGTAGGTGGTACTATTCAGTTGTCAGGTTTGTTCAACAACCGCAGTACACAAGCGCGTTTGTTGGGTATTGATGCCTTACGTCCTGAAAAATCAACAAACGTAACATTCGGTGTGGGTTTGAATCCAACCAAAAACTTCAGTGTATCACTCGATTATTTCTCTATTGGTGTTAAAGACCGCATCGTTTACAGCTCTTCGATTTCTTCAAGCAGCAAGACAAGTACATTGGGTAAAATCTTGACTCAGGCTAATGTATCAACCATTCAGTTCTTCATCAACGGTATCGAAACCAAAACATCTGGTTTAGATTTCGTTGCCGCTTATCGCAATATTGAAGTCGGTGGTGGTAAAATGAACCTTAACTTAGCGGGCAACTTCATGATTGAAAACAAAATCGTTGGCGCTCCCGTTGAACCCGCAGCGATTGCAGCAGACAATTCAAGTATCTTGAATGCGCAAATTCGTTCATTATTGACAGAAAGCCGTCCTGAATACAAAGTTATCTTGGGTGCAGATTATATCACAGGCAAATGGGCGTTCAACTTGAACAATACTTTGTTTGGACCCACTGCTTTCCGCGACTTGGACAATGGTGGTGGTGATATGAATTTCATCAAAGCCGTTTTCAAACCAGCCGTTGTCACTGACTTGAGCATCGGTTATATGTTCAATGACAAAATTACTTTGACATTGAATGCCAACAACATCTTCAATATCTTACCAAAATGGGATTTAGAATTCAATCCAATCAATCCAGGTAAAGATCCAGCAGGCGAAGCGTCTGCAAAAGCAACATTGGCAGATGCTTCTAAAAAATCATTGCTTCGTGGTTTCTTAGGTTTCAGTGGTCGTTATGACATCTTAGGTTACAATGGTTCACAATTCAGCCAATTGGGTACGACTTTGAATGCACAATTGACGGTTAAGTTCTAATGATTGTTTTTTTTTGACCACTGATTTTTCTGATGCGACAGATTTACGCTGATTTTTTTTAGTTCCTTACAGGATGACAATAAATCAGCGTAAATCCGTCGCATCAGCCCAATCAGTGGTCAATTTTAGAAATACAAAAGCGGTAGGCTCATACAAGAGTCTGCCGCTTTTGGTTTTTGATACCCCTCAGTAAAAAGGAGAAAATCAGCGTAAATCTGTCGCATCTGTCCAATCAGTGGTCAAAAAAAAATCACGCCACCGCTTCCATCTTAACATTCAATCGTCCCATCACACCCATTTTGACATCCCGTCCTTCCACAACGAGCGGATGATACCCTTCGGCTTTAAAGATGATTTTCAATTTATCGGCGGGAACATCCTTAAATTCATAGCGACCCTCTTCGTCACAATCAACCGTTTTATTGATGGTTTCAATCCAAACCGTTGCGATACTGAGGGGGGCATCTGTGGCTTTATCCAACACTTTTCCAGACAAGCCCGTCGGTTTTACACCGCGTACAGCCGTCAAAAGCGTTGTCCATACAAACTTTTGCGCGATGGCTTTATTATCATAAAACACCTTTTGACCATCCTTGAGCATGGACATAACCCTATCTTTGAGGTCATTATTGGCAATGATTTTATCTTCCGTCGCATTGGGTGTCGCATCTCGCTCATCGTTCCAAGTTTGATGCGCTGTAGTAAAAGAAGCTTCTTTTTCTTCAAGACGCGTTAGAAAAGAAATAGGCATCAAACCTTTTTCTGTCAGCACAGTTTGATAGGTTTTAACAAAAGGAATCATCGCCGTCATCATGCCCGACACATCTGATTTGTCGAAATACGCTTGCCCCATTTCTGTGAACATCGCTTCACGGGTCGTTTTATCGTCTATATAAACCTCCGTGACGTAGCCTTGTAAACGGACATAAAACATCATGACAGCCGATTTTTCAGCTACAAAGTCTTGACGCAAACCTTTCACTGGTTCTATGCGCGCAATATGGTCGGGCATCGCTTCAACCGTCGTGATACGTGC